>CAYJTI010000015.1:0-16316 GCA_964373135.1 uncultured bacterium
CTATCTTTTTTAAAGATAAGGCCATAGTCCTTTGAAACCTCATTCTCCGCCTGGACCATATAGTAATGGGCCAGCCAGGACTCTTTGGAGCACGCCGAATGCGTGAGCAGAAAGAGAAGGACAATGAATATCGTGTTTCTTGAATCCGAAGCGGTTTTCCCCCTCACCCTTAACCCCGAAAAGGGGCGAGGCCCCCTCGAGGCTTTTCGCCCTCTCCCCCTTTCAGGGGGAGAGGGGAGGGTGAGGGGGTCAACAATTAGAAACGAGATTGGGGGGGAAGCTCTTCTTCCAAGGGAAGGTGACGGGAATCTTGAAACGTCTCCTCGTCGTCCGTGAAGAATAGGAAGCCGGCAAAAAGCGGTCTTGACGCGGTCAAAAAAACGAAGCCGCTCGCCAGGAGAACCAGAAAGATTCGAAATCGCTTCTTCATAATGGGGCGACATTGTACCAAAAACGGCTGGAAAGGAAAGGGGGGAGGTGGGAGGCAAGCTCAGAGGAACCCGTTTTCCCGTGCGAGGAAGCTGTAAGGCATTTCGGTGTAATTGGTTCCAGCGGCTTCCGGAAGGTCGTTATGGCCTCCTCCCTGGACCACGTAAAGCTCCTTCGGGGCCGGGGCCCCGTCGTAAAGCCGCTCCCCCATTTCCACTGGACAGATCTCATCCTGATTCCCGTGGAGGACGAACACCGGCGCCTTCACCTCCGAAATCGCCTCCTCATTCTCCATCCGGAAATCGTTCAGGAGAAATTCGGGGACCCACGCATAGTGCGTCCGAGCCAGCTCCCGGAGGGAAGAAAAAGGGGCCTCCAAAACGACTCCCGCAAATTTCTTTTTCTTCGCCAGCTCAATTGCCGGATAAGAACCGATCGATTCTCCGTAAAGGACAATTTGTTCGGCCGGGACTTTTTTCTCGGCCTCCAGCCATTGGAGCGCCGCCTCGGCATCGCTCACAAGGTCAATCCCCTTCTGAATCTTTCCCTCACTCCGTCCGTAACCCCGGTAATCGATGAGGAGGACCGAAACGCCCCGTTCCACCCATTCCTTTGCCTTGGGAAGCCGCCCCGAAATATTTCCGGCGTTTCCGTGAAAGAAAAGGAGCGCCGCCTTCGGCTCGGCTGCCTCGAAGAACCACCCGTGGAGGCGAACGTTGTCCGCCGTCGTCACCCAGACCTCTTCCTCCCTCAGCTCGTAATCTCGGGGAGAGGCGTAATATCCCTTCTCAGGAAAGAAAAGCAGCGACGTCACAATAAGATTCATAATCCATTTCATCCGAAATGTCCGTATAATACCAAAAATATTTTCTGATGCCCATTCAACTCGACCCCTTTCAAGAGCAAGCCATCGACTGGATTGAGAAGGAACATTCGATCCTTGTCTCGGCCCCCACGGGCGCCGGTAAAACCTTGATTGCCGAAGCGGCCATCGAAAAGGCGCTCTCCCGCCGTGAAGAGGTCATCTACACGGCACCGATTAAGGCCCTCAGCAATCAGAAGTACCGCGATTTCCGCGCCCGTTACGGCGAGCAAGTCGGGATTCTCACAGGCGATGTCTCGCTCAATCCCCAGGCGCCCATTCTCATTATGACGACCGAAATCTACCGGAATTCCCTCTTTGAAGACCTCGACCGGGTCCGCAAAGTCGGCTGGGTGATCTTTGACGAGGTCCACTACCTGGACGACCCGGAGCGGGGAACCGTGTGGGAAGAGGCGTTTCTTTTCACGCCGCCCGAAATTCGGATCCTCGCCCTGAGTGCGACGGTTCCCAACGTCCGGGAACTCGCGGAGTGGATTCGTCTGGTGCACGAACGGCCGATTGCGGTCGTCGAAGAAGCCAGGCGGCCCGTGCCGCTTCACTTCCTTTTTCAATGTCAGGGTCAGATCTTCGATGAGGTGGAGAAATTGAGGCGCCTGGGCTACCTCAACCGTGAAGACTGGCGGCCCACCCACCGGGAGCGGCGTCGGGGATTCCGGCCCATGCGGGCCAGACCCAATCGTCTCGATACCCTCCTCAAGGAACTCCTCCAGAAAAAAAGGCTTCCCGCCATCTACTTCGTCTTCGGCCGCCGCCGGGCGGAACTCCTCGCTTGGGAAGCTCAGCCGTTTGATTTGTTGACGGAGGAAGAGAAGAAGGAAATCGCCCATCTCTTCGACTCCCTTCTCGCCCGCTACGACTTGACCCACGAAAAGTCCGCCCAAGAAATGCGCCCTCTCATTGAGGAAGGGATTGCCTACCACCACGCCGGGATGCTCCCGACTTTGAAGGAGGTCGTGGAGCAGCTTTTTACAAGCCGGCTCATCAAACTCATCTTCACGACGGAGACCTTTGCCCTCGGCATCAACATGCCGGCCCGGAGCGTTATTTTTGACGAGCTCGAGAAATTCTACGGCACCCGTTTCCGGAATCTCACGACCCGCGACTTCTACCAGATGGCGGGGCGGGCCGGGAGGCGGGGAATGGATGAGGAGGGATTCGTCTACGTCCGGGTCCACCCGCAAGACATCGCCTATCCCGAGGTCGGGCGAATTCTTTACGGAAAAACCGAGCCGATTCGGAGCCAGTTCAATGCGGCCTATGCGACGCTTCTCAATCTCTATCGTGACCTCGGCCGGAAGCTCGTGGACATTTACCCCCGCTCTTTTCATTACTATCAGTCGTCCAAGAAACGGCGCGAGGAGGGATTCAGCCTCCTGGAAAGAAAACTCGCCCTTCTGGAGGAAATGGGTTATCTGGGGCCGGAGGGCCTGACCCCCAAGGGAGAGTTTGCCGCCTCCCTTTTCGGCTATGAACTCCTCCTTTCCGAAATGCAGGCCGGGGGGCTCTTGGATGAGCTGGATGAATTCCGGCTGGCGGTCCTTCTCTCGGGACTCACCTTCGAGCCCCGAAAGGGAGACCATCCGCCCGATCTCAGCCGGTCGAATGAGAGGCTCTTGAGGGCTGCTGAGCATTACGTCCGAATCATCCATCGCCGCGAATCGAAGTTTCGGATCTATCCCTACACGAAACTCCCCCATTTTCACCTGGCGCCGGCCGTTGAAGCGTGGGCGCGTGGCGAAACCTTCGAGAAATTATCCCGCCTCACCACCGCCGATGAAGGCGAGCTCGTCCGCTATTTTCGAATGGTCATCCAGCTCCTCCGGGAACTTCAGGGCGCGCCCCGCGCTTCGGAAAAACTCCGTGCCACGGCCGACCGGGCACGGAGGCTCATCAACCGGGACATCGTCGATGCTGAGAAACAGTTACGAATTTGAGGAGCTCTGCGAGCATTATCCCGTCCGGATTGCTCATCGGGGCGCCTCCGGCGAAACGCCCGAAAATACTCTCCTTTCGATCCGGACGGCGATTGAAAAATATCAGGTCGATCTCACAGAAGCGGACGTCCACCTTTCCCGGGACGGCGTCCCGGTCTTGATTCACGACGAAACCGTGGACCGGACCACAAACGGCAAGGGGCGTGTGGGCGATTACCCGCTCTCCGAACTCAAGCGGCTCGACAGCGGCTACCACTTTGACCCGGGAGGAGGGTTAGAATTTCCCTATCGGGGGAAGGGGGTCGCGATTCCGACGCTTGAAGAAGTGCTTCGGGAATTTCCCGAAGCGCGTTTCTGCCTTGAGATTAAGGAAAAGGAGACTGAAGTCGTTGAACGTGTGGTCCAGGTTGTCTCCCGGGTCGCGAGACGGGTCCCCCTGGTGGTTGGCTCCTTCCACGGAAAAATTACCCGTGAATTTAGACGCTTCCCGTCCCCGTGGATTAAACTCGCCTTCTCACGAAGGGACGTCGTCCTGGGTTATCTTGCGTTCCGACTCGGCCTCCGCCGGTTCTCACCCCCGGCCCGCTACGCCTCCCTTCCGCGCTCGTCGCGGGGAATCCGACTCGATGAGGAATCCTGGATTACCTTTCTTCACCAGCGGGGCGTCCGGGTCTTTTACTGGACGGTGAATGACCCCGGGGAAATGAGAACACTCCTTGAGAGGGGAGCGGATGGAATTCTCTCAGACTTTCCGGACCGCCTCAATCAGGCTTTCGGAATTGGTCCCAGAGGCGCCTGAAGCGCGCTTCGTAGATCATTTCGTAGATGGGGAGTTTGTCCGGAAAAAGGCGGCCCACCCGCTCCCGAAGTTTTCCTTTGGCGATTTCAACGTCCACCTTGGGGCAGGACTCATCGAGAATCATCTGGCAGATGCGGCTTGCGGCGCGCTGAATTTCAGACGCCTTCTCGCGCTCCTCCACACTTTCGAGATAGCGCTCGAAATCTTGAACCGTTTCAATCAGCGAAAGATCGAGCTCCCTGCCGCAATCACAACGGATTTTCCGATCGAATTGAAACAGGGCGACGTCGTGTTCAACTCCGCAGTGAGGGCAGCGAATCGCCATCTTGACGCACCCAAGGTAGGTCACGTTTAAACGTGACCTACTCAAGGCTCCGGTCCCACAAGGTCTCTTCCCCGCCGAGCGTCTTCGCAAGCCAGCGGGCGAGGACAAAGAGGGCGTCGCTCAAGCGGTTGAGGTAATGAATCACTTCGGGACGGACCTCTTCCTTTCTGGAGAGGCGGACGACGAGCCGTTCGCTGCGGCGGCAAACGGTACGGGCGAGGTGAAGAAATGAGGCGACCTTCCCGCCGCCGGGAAGAATAAATTCAGGCAACGGCTTCAACTCCTCCTGCCACTCATCAATCCAGTTTTCGAGTTCGGTGACCTGCTTTTCCTGCACCCCAACCCGGTTTGGGTAGGTTTTCCCGGGGGCGGTGGCCAGATCGGCGCCGACCACAAAAAGGATATTTTGGATCTTGTAGAGACGGGGGTCGAGTTTCTCAAAAAGTTCCCGGGAGGCGGCTTCTTTGAAGAGGCTTCGGACGATTCCAAGGACGGAGTTCAGTTCGTCGACCGTGCCGTAAGCCTCAATCCGGTCCGAATCTTTGGGGACGCGCACCCCGCCGGCCAATCCGGTTTCGCCCTTGTCTCCTGTCTTCGTGTAAATCCGCGTCAGTCGCATGAATGAGTACGCCGTTTGACAAATTCGTACCCGGTTTCAACCCCCTCACCCTCCCCTCTGGGGGAGAGGGTGAAGGGTGAGGGGGAAATCGGCCCGGAATTTGTCAAACGCCTTATCAGAGATTCCAGTCTATCAATCCTTCGCGCCCCGTTCAAGGCGCCATCGGTTGTGCATCCAGAGCCAGCGCGCCGGATCTTTTCGGATCTCCGCTTCGATCCGGTCGTTGAATCGCTGCGTGTTCACCCGAAGGTCTTGGCGCAGATCCCCGGAGTCTTCGATCGGTGCGGGGCCCTCCACCTCCATCACAAAGCACAGATCGGGCCCACGGTTGAGAAACACAAAAAAGATCGGTGTCCCGAGGCGCCTGGCCGCGAGGGCCGGCAGGCTTGTCGTCATCGCCTCCTGGCCAAAGAATTTGGTCTTCACACTCCCCTCGCGCACGCGTTGGTCAATCAGAAGACAAACGATTCCATTTTCCCTGAGGCGGTCGAGCGTCTCCCGGGCACCCCCAAGCTTGCGGATACTTTTCAAACCGGTGAGCCCGCGGAGGTCAAGGACATGTCTGTAAAGATAAGGATTTTTGAGGGGACGGGCCAAGGCATAGATCGGCACCCCGACGGGTTTCGCAATCAGGAGTCCCGCAATGAGCGCCATAATCTCCCAATTTCCGGTGTGAGAGACCAGAATCATTGCGCCCCCTTTTTTCTCGGCGAGGGCTTGGTGAATCCTTTCCACATGCTGAATCGCGAGGTAGCGGCCTGGGTTTTTTGCAAGGTGCGGCATGCGGAGCCATTCGAACCCAAACTCCGCGAGACGGACAAACGATTCGCGTGCCATCCGCTTAATCTCCGCTTCCGATTTCACGGCGCCGTAAATCAGGCGAAGGTTCTGAAGCGCCATTCGCCGGGACCGCCTCAAGAAAAGAAAGAGAAAAATCCCGGCCGGGCGGGCCAATCCCAGGACGAACGAGAACGGGAGGAGATTAATTGAGGCGCCCAGAAAACGAATCAGGGAGTATTCGAAAAAATAACCGAGGGTCTTAAGGCGAGACATGGTTTGAGGGACCAAGGCAGGCGGACAGAGTCCGCCTGCCGGATCCAATTCGATTTCGTTTTAATTCGAGAGTCGAATTAATAACGCCGAAAAGATTTTCTTGGAGAAGAATCTTTCCGTTCGCGCCGACCGCCGCCCTGGGACTCAGGACGAGCCCAGTCAACGGTCAGGTTTCTTTCCTGAAACGGACGGCCATTGAGCCCCTCACGGGCCTTGGACGCCGATTCCTCGGACGCCATTTCGACGAACGCAAAACCGCGCGACCGGCCCGTGTAACGGTCCGTCACGAGACTAACGTTCTCGACCTCGCCAAACGTGGCGAAAAGCTCCTTGAGCTGCTCTGCCGTCGCCTGAAAATTCAGGTTTCCGACGTAAAGTTTCTTGGACATTGTTCCTCCTTCATTAGCAGAAAAAGCCGCTTCAGCTTGTCTCGTCTCGCTGAAGCGGCTTCGTGCTAACTCAGGACCGAACGCGAACGGACTAACTTGGCGGTCAATCGTTCAAACTGCTCGCTGAACTCTAGCAGGTTGCAAAGGGGGTGTCAAGTTTCCTTTGGTTTCCTTTGGTGCCAGGCTTAAACCCGACCTCGGGCTACGTCTTAACACCCGTAGTAGGTCACACTTAAGTGTGACCTACCTAGTGCGCATGGGCTCAAGTGTGACCTACTTGTTACGTCTCAAGTTCAAATCGGATAGGCACTTGGATACAGCTTACGATCGCCGAGCCGTTCTCCGTGGCAGGGTGGAACTTCCATTTTCTGACGGCTGCTGTCGCGGCCTCATCGAGGAGTGGGTAGCCCGTCGACTGCGTCACTTTCCAGCGTCCCACCTCCCCTGTGGGAAGGATCTCAATCGCGATCTGAAAGGTCCCTTGCCACTCCTCTTGAACCGCCCATCGGGGGTAACGAATCGGGGCCGGGGCCTCCCGAAGCGAAGGGAGCAGAAAGTCTGGGGCGTGGGTCCCCGAGGTGAAAATTTCGCCGGTCCTTGACTGAATCCACTCGCCCCGCCCTAGAGAAAACTCAAAAGGGAGGGTGGTCAGAGCGGCCTCTCCCTGAACCGGGCCCACCCCCACCGGCTGGACCGCCGGCTCCTCTTTGGCAAAGGCGGCGAAGGAAACAAATAAGACGAAAACGAAAAGGGTCATTTTCTTCATTGTTCAAAACCTCGCTTTGGTGCCGACAAACAGGCGTGTTGAAGGATTATCGAATCCAAGGACTTCGTCGTAGTGGTCGTTGGCCAAATTTTCTCCGCGAAAATAAAGCTCAAGGCCACTATTTAATTCGAAAGTGAGCATCGCGTCAAGCCTTGTGTAACCCGGATTTTTTTCCCGGGGCGGGCGTCCCGAAATAGCCGTGCGGTCTTCCCGGGGGCCCACGAGCACCCAATCGACATTCAGCTGGCATTTCCAGAAGTGGTAACTCAGCCCCAGGCGGCCCGAATGCCACGGCCGGCGAATCAAACGTTTTCCCGTCTTCGTGTCAATCGCATTGAGGTAGGTGTAGTTCCAGCGAAATTCTAAATCGCCAACCGGGTTAAATTTCCCTTCGAGTTCCACTCCCTGCGTCCGGGCCTGGTCGATATTTTGCGCCAAGAGCGGGATTCCCGTAAACTGAATCAAGTTCTCAACTTCATTTTGAAAGTAGGCCGCCCCGAGAGTCGCCTTCTTCTCCCAAAAAGAGCGCTCAAAACCCACGTCCCCGCCCCAGCTTTTTTCCGCCAGGAGGTTGGAGTTGCCAAAACCTGGGAAGAAAAGTTCGTTGAGGGTCGGCGCCCGAATCCCCCGGCCGAAACTCCCCTTGAGTTTGGTCGAAATCGGCTCCACCCAGTAGCTCATGGAAATCGTAGGGCTCGGTTCCGTGCCGAAAAATTGGTTCTTATCGATTCGAATCCCGAGCACCGTGGTCCATTTGTCCCAAAGGGTCAGTTCATTCTGGAGATACCAGCCGTGATTGCGAATAATCCGGTCGAATCTCTTGTTGTTGCTCCGGCCGTGTTCGAATTCGTAACCGGCCGTAATCACGTCGACCTCTCCCAAAAAGAAAAGGTGCTGCCACTCGAAGGTGTGGCGGTCGCTGTCAAGTTTGAAAGGAGCGGCTTCCGGGTCACTTCCCGTTGCGCCAGGATTCCGGGGGTCGATTGAGAAAAGGAGGTCGTGAAAAAAGGAGTATTTGAGCGATTGCTCCCACACCTCAAAGGGGGCCAGGGTGTAGATTGTGCTGAGGATTTGCTCGCGCGATTTTTGATTCCGGTTGGGGTCCAGGCGAAAAGGGCCATCGTCGATTCCCACCAGGGCATTGTAGTAGTGGAAGGCGACGTCAAAATTGGAGGTGTCTGTGACGTCGATTTTTGCGTGACCGGCCGCCCGGGTGACCTGGAACTCGTCATTGTCCCCGGGGCCGTTTGTATCGAGGCGGGAGCCTGAGCCTGAGTAAGAAAAATTTTTCCATTGCCCCTCGGCGACGGCCGCCTCATAAAATGATTCGTTCGTCCCGTATTCGAAGCGTGACTCACCTCCCAACGGCCGCTTCCCGGCCTTGGTCACAATATTAATCACGCCGGCCATGGCATCCGCGCCGTAGAGCGTGCTTTGGGGACCGCGCAAGATCTCAATCCGCTCGATATTTTCGACGGAGACCACATTCTCCGTCGTCAAATCGGCGAGTTCGGCCTGGCCGGTTGTGAGGCTGTTGATTTGGACGCCGTCGACCATCATCAGCGTCTGATTCGCGTTCATCCCCCGGACGAAAAGGCCGACGGTCCGGCCGAGAGGACCGGATTGAGTCACGGCGACGCCGGGGAGGGCACGAAGGAGGTCGGTCACAAAAACCGCGCCGCTTTTTTCAATATCCTCCCGTGTCAGGACCGTGACAAAACGGGTTGATTCTTCAACGGGGATTTCTCTTCGAGTCGCCGTGACCACGGCCCGAAGGGGAGGGGCTTCTTTCAGGGCCTTAAGTTCGGAATCCTTCGGAGGTGAAGGGTTGCCAGAAAAAACGGGGCCCGTGAATAGAAAACTGAAAAGAAGTAAAGGCAGGTAAACGTGTCTGATTTTCATTGTCTTCCCTCTCTCGGAGAAGCGTCCGCCAAGCACCGCAGCGGACGAAGTTCAGAACAGGCAGGTCTTCTGACTGGCAAGCGTCCTGGGCGTCGTGAATCTCACCCGACGAGCGGGCCTTCCCGTCCCGTCATGAGTCAGGTTTAAACCTGACTCATGACGGGACAGTGGCCTGGTCGCTTTTTTTCTTGCCGACAGCGGCGGGACCGTGGAGCACCGAGAAGCCATTGCTTCTCGCCCTCACTTCCCTATTAAGCCCTTGCGGGCGCCTGTTCAGTGACAAAGATCGCAAAATGCGAAAAGGATTTTACTTGCACCCAAACAAATTGCAACAGATTCTTTCGGAACCGGTTCTCCCGGGGACACTTTCCTCAGCCGGGATAGAGTTTCTTCCCCGAGGCCTTCTGGAAGAGGCGGCTCAAGTAATAAATCTTTGAGACCTGTTCCACAAGCGTGGTCCACTTCAAGGCCTCGTCCAAATCCTTTCCTCGGGCAAAGCTTCCGTGGCCACGGATAAGGGCCACCGGATATTTGCGGAGGAGGGCGGGGAGCTTCTTCCGTGTCTCGTCCGCATAGGTGGAATAAGCCACCGGAATCACGGGAATCTTCGGGAGGTAATACCGCCCTTCAAGGTCCACCGTTTCAATTTCATCGAGAAAAAGAGAGAGGGCTACGGCCGTCGGCGGGTGGGCGTGAAGAATCGCCTCGGCCTCGGGAACCTCCAGATAAATGGTTCGATGCGTGAGGTAATCCGTCGAGACCTCCGGATGAGACAGCGCCTTGAGGGGAAACTCAACGAAGTCGTCCTTTGAAAAAGCCCGAAGCTGGGCGCCCGTTTTTTTGATTAAAATGTTGCCGCCCCGCCTCACGCTGACATTCCCCGAGTGGGAATCGACCAAGCCGGACAAAAAAAGGTCCCGTGAGATCGTTTGAATTTTCGAGATGAGTTCGTCTCTTTTGCTTCCCATTCGAAGGGACTCAGTTCTGCGTCCCGCTCGGGAGAATCTCTTCCTCGAGGAGGGAAATGAGGTGCTTGATTCGACAGTTGGCGTTGGTGGTCTCAAGAATGTCCTGTTTGAGGTAGGGGTCGACATTCGCCGTGAAACTCACGAAATGAGATAGGACCAGCGGGTCGCTCAGCTCCCGGGGGAGCGTGAAATCTTCGGCCGGCTTCTCGCTCGCCAGGCGGAGCTTCTTCCTAAAAAGCTCCCGAAGCCTCCGGTTCAGCGCCTCCAACTCCTCCGAATCCTCAATCCGGTCCGGAATCGACCGAATCCTCGCAATGCGGTAGGGCTCCATTTGGACGTAGGCCGTTATCTTCGCCCGCTCGACCCCCTTCAAAAGAATGTGCGACGTCCCATCCGAATTTTGAACCACGGCCTTCAGGTATCCCACGCCGACCACCTCATGAGAGGGGTAGGGTTCGGTTCTCTCTTCCCACCCCTTTTGGAGGAGGGAAATCGCAATCAGCTTGTTGCCGGTCAAGGCATCCGCCAGCATCTTGCGGTAGCGCATCTCAAAGATGTAAAGCGGAAGCTCCACCCGGGGAAAGAGGATGACATTTGGAAGGGGGAAGACCGGCACCTCTTTCGGAAGCTTAAAGCGTTTGCGACTCGGCTTTCTCTTTTCGGGCACGTTTAGCGGCCTCGCTTGAATTCTAACCGGGGGAGCTCTTCCCTGGCAAGGGAAGGCTCGTCAGGCGATTCCGACCACACCTGAAGAAACCGTTCGAAATCTTTCAGAACCCGAGCCACCGAAACCCCTTGATACACCGGACGATACCGTTCGAGATAACCGGAGGCGGTCCTGTAAAGCTCCTTCGCCCCTTTCAAATTCCCCTTTTGATAATGGACGAGGGCGGCCGCCAGCTGAATCAGCCCGTGATAAAACTCCCGCTCCTCCCCCTGCCTTTCGCGCCAGAGACTTTCTAAGACCTCGTGGGCTTCGAAGAATTTTTCCTGGCGGAACAGAGAAAAGAATTGGAGATAACGCTTGTCGAAACGACCCGTCATCCTGACGAAGCTGTCCTACTTCCAATTCTTCAAAAGATTCGCCAAGAGGCGGACGCCGACGCCGGTGGCCCCCTGGGGACAATCCGGCCTCGGCTTGTCACACCACGCCGTTCCGGCAATATCGAGATGCGCCCAGGCCGTCTTCCGAGGAACAAATTCCTTGAGAAACATGGCCGCCGTGATGGTGCCGCCATATTTCCCGCCGACATTGAGGAGGTCGGAATGATGTCCTTTAATCGTTTTCCGGTATTCTTCCCAGAGCGGAAGTTCCCAGCAACGCTCGCCCGTTTTTTCGCCGGCCTCCTTCACCCGCCCCAGGAGCCTCCGGTCATTCCCCAAGAGCCCAATCGCGTGTTCGCCAAAGGTGTAGGCGCACATCCCGGTCAGCGTCGCCAAATCGATAATCGCGCGAGGCTTGTATTTTGCGGCGTAGGCCAGGGCGTCGCCCAAGATGAGCCGGCCTTCGGCGTCGGTATTAATCACCTCGACTGTTTTTCCGGAATACATTCGAATGATGTCGCCGGGGCGCTGGGGATTCTCACTCGGCATATTCTCCACAGCCGGCGCCAGCCCCACCACGTGAAGGGGAAGTTTAAGATCGCTCGCGACGGCCATCGCGGCAATCACCGCACAGGCGCCGGCCTTGTCATACTTCATCTTCTCCATGTCCGAGGAAGGCTTAATGGAGATGCCGCCCGTGTCAAAGGTGACCCCTTTGCCGACGAGGCAAACCGTCCCCCGGCGTTTGTGCGAGGCGCCGTGTTCCAAGATAATGAGCGCCGGAGGGACCTTCGAGCCCTGATTGACGGCGAGGATGCCGCCCATTTTCATCCGTTTGAGATCGGCGAGGCCGAGGATGGTACATCGAAGGCCCTTTTGACGGGCGACCTTTCGGGCCTCCTCGGCGAGCCGGGCCGGGTCGATGACGTTGCCGGGCTCGTTGATTAAATTGCGGGCGAGAAGGGTGCCGTGAGCCACGATTTGAGCGTCGGCGGCCGTCTTTTTGAAATTCGAATCCGGGGCCTTCTTCGCAAAGAGAATCTCGAGGGCCTCCGGGCCTTCGAACTTTCCGTCTTCATCTTCTTTCTTCGTCTTGTATTTATCGAAAGAATAAGCGGCGAGCGTCCCGATTTCGGCCACAGCCTCGAGCGCCCCGGCGGCCTGGACCTTCCCTCCCACAAAGCTTTCGAAAAGAATCCGGACGCGCTTCGCCTTGCGTGAGCGGGCCTGTCCAATCAAATTGCCGACCGTCGAGCGAAGGCTCGGGAGATTAAATTTTCCCTCGGGGCCGAGCCCCACGAGTGAAATCTCCGGGGCCTCACAGAATTGAGAACTGAAGGAGGTGAGGTTCTCTCCTTTTTTGCCGTTGAAGCGTTTACTTTTGAGAGCGATTGCAATCGATTTGGAAAATTCGGGCTCGAGGGAACCGGGGAGAGAGAGGGACTTGGCCCCTTCAAAACAGCCGGCGATAAAAAGGTCCGCCGGACGGCGCTTGGCCGAAACGGAGATGAGTTCGATTTTCATCCTGCCTCCTTTTTGGGGCGTTATTTTACCTCGGACGGACGAGCATTAAAAGGGCGTAAACAAAAAGACAACTGAAGGCCGCAAACCGAATCAGGGGCCAGAGCGTGACGTGGTGAAACAGATGAGAGCCGGTGACGGCCGTTCCACTCAAAGCAAAAAGGGCGAGGGTAATGAAAAAGAATTTTCTGACAGGCTCCATTGCAATCCAGCAAATTGGCCGATAGAATACCACCCTCCCAATGCAAAACCAAACCTCTTCGGCGTACCGGTTCTCGCGAACCGGTTCTAGTTCCGGTACCGGTTCCGCGAAACTGTCCCCACGAGAACCGGTTCGCGAGAACCGGTTCGCGAGAACCGGTACCGGGGGCACATTTTGGTGGCTTCTTTGGATTGTGATTGCGGCCGGGTCGTTTATCCTCTCGGCCCTCTTCTGGACGTGGTTCCTCCAGATGGTCCTGGGAGAAATCAAAGGGCCCCTTCCCACAATTCTTTGGGCCGGCGCCGTCTTCGGGAGCTGGCTGGTGACCATGATTCCGATTATTCGCGCCAAAGAGCGCTACTGGAATCGCTTGAGCTCTCAGGATGAAACCAACGTCACCTGGTGGATTGGCTGGATTGCCTTGACGATTGCGACCTTTTTCGCCTCCGCCGGTTTCTGGACCTGGTTCCTGGCCCGGGAAGGGAAAACCATTCACGAGACGGCCAATGCGAGATTCTGGGTCTTCTCCGTCTTCGGAACCTGGATGGTCGCGCTCGTTCCTTTAATTGTCGTGATGTATCAAAAGGTGGACCGCGCCTACGAAATGGCCCGCAAGCGGCGGGAAGAAAGCGAGGGAAAACAGGCACGGCCCAAAACGGTTTTCATCGATTATTCCAAACGGCTCCTCGACGATACGCTCGCCCAAAAATTGAAGAAAATTCCGGCTACCCTCAGGCGCGGGCGCGAGCGGGGGCACCTCGTCACGGCCGTTTTGAAAGACGGCCGCCGCTTCTCCAATCTCTTCGTCGCCAATCACAAGGAAGTCCTCGGCATCTACGGCCATGAAAATCTCCCCTTTGACGTGAAAGAGATTGTGGACGTGGAGCCGACTGAGGTTGAAAAAGTGGCGGGTTTTAACGAAGAAGGCTGGCTCCGGCTAGACGGCCGGGGTTAGTTCGTCCTTCGTCCTCTGATTGCAGACGCTCTTGAAGGTGAGAGAAGGCGCCTGCTTGATTCCTTCCTCGTAGGTAAACATCGGAATCGTTTCCCAAGGGCAGTATTTCGAGCAGAGGGCACAGCCGATGCAGCGCTCAATGTCGACTTCGACCACCTGCTGAAACTGGGCGTGCGGGACATTCGGGACAATCTCGATGCAATCGACCGGGCAAAAGACAATGCAGGCCTCACACCCCGTGCAGCCGTCCTGGTCAATCACGGCAAGGAGCCGTGGCTCCCGCTTCCGGGGCGGTTTCGCCTGAATGAGAGGGGGCCGTGGTCCTTTTCGCGCTCTGTTCTCTGCCATTTCGTGAGCCCTTCTTTTAAAGGATACGATCTTACCGAATTCGAGTCAAAAGCCAACCGAAAAAGAAGATTGCCATGGCCCCAAATAAAATCGCGAGCGCCCCCGCCTCGCTTCGGGCAAATTCCGTCACCCAAATCGCCGACGGCAGGAGCAAAAGGCCGGCGAGCTGGAGGCACCTCCCGGTCCAATAAAGAGCTTTTCGCATTGCAACTCCCAAAGGCTCCGAATAAAATACCCCAACTATGTCTTCGTTGCTTCTCCTTTTTCTCCTCGTGAGCCCGCAGCTCACCACCGGGAATTTCCTCTCGGCCGTCGTCCTCCCGCCCAAAATGGTTCCGATTCATGTCCGGATTGACTTTGGTCCGGCTGGCAAACCTGTCGTGGAAAGAGAAATTACCATCCGTGAGCGGTCCACGCCCAAAGAGGCGCTCCGGCAAATTTTCCCGATTGTCGAAGGCTCGGCCTGCTGCGACCCGGCGGAGGTGAAAGGAATCGACGGCGTCGTCATCGACCCGATGGCAAACCGATGGTGGCAGCTCAAAATCAACGGCACGAGGGAGAAAGCGAGTCCCCATAAATCCCGCCTCCGGGCCGGCGACCGAATGGAATGGATTTATTTTGAAGAGAGCCAGTAGGGGGCGGGCTTTAAGCCGCCCCTCTGGAATGGCAATCTTTATAAACGCTCTTCTCTTCTTTCTTCTCTTCTCCTCACCTCTTTTCGCCTTCGACCTTGAAGGGAAAATCGCGCTCGAATCCCCGCTTCCCGAAGCGCCGTGGCTTGAAGTTCCTGAAAAGCACCAAAAGGAGTGTGGCGCGAGGAAACTTTCCCCGAAGCTTCGCCTCTCGCCGGAAGGCTGGGTCGCCAACGCCGTGGTAAAACTGGACGGGAATTTCCCCACGGGGAGAAACGGGGCGGTGAGACGGGACTTTCTCCTCGACCAAATCGGGTGTGAATTTTCACCGCACCTCCTCCTCCTTCCCCAAGGAGCGGCGCTCAAGATTTTAAATTCCGAAGCCATGCTTCACAATGTGCGGGCCTTCAATGAGCGCGTCGAAATGCTTTTCAACGACGCGATGCCGAAAAAGGGACAGGTGTTAAAAAAACGTTTTGACGAACCGGGGCGATTCGTCGTCCGCTGCGGGATTCACCACTGGATGCATGCCATCTTGGTGGTGACGGAGCATCCCTTTTACGCGGTGACCGACGCCGAAGGACATTTCAAAATCGAAGGAATCCCCGACGGCACCTACCCCCTTTCCGTCTGGCATGAACTCTTGGGAGAACTAAAACTCCGGGTCGGGCCTGGCTCGACCCCCCTCACCGTCACTTACCCCCTCACCTTAAATCCTCTCCCCCTAAGAGGGGGAGAGGAGAATAAATAGATTGCCCTTCTTAGACTTTCCCTCTCCCTTTGGGCAGAGGGCAGCGAAGCAGTCCCCGCAGGGGGTTAGGGTGAGGGGTAAAGATGATAGAGGAACCAGTAAACAATGACGCCGGTGAGGGAGACGTAGAGCCAGAGGGGAAAAGTGATTCGGGCGATTTTGACGTGACGGTCAAACTGGCTTTTGAGCGCCCGGACAAGCGTCACAATCGCAAGCGGGACGACCGTCACGGCCAGCACCGTGTGGGAGATGAGGAGAGTGAAGTAAAGCGGTCGAATCCAACCTTCACCCGGAAAGGGCGTGGCGCCGTGAAAATAATGATACGTAAGGTAGGAAATCAGAAAGAGGGTGGAGGTCCCCATGGCCGAACCCATGCAAAGAGCGTGCGCCGTCCAAGCCCCTTGCCGAATAAAAATGAAACCGAGGATGAGAAGGAGCGCACTCGTCGCGTTCAGGCCGGCATTGAGGGAGGGTAATAAGGATAAAACTGCCGGATTCATTTTACGAGAAGGCCGTCATTGACGAGGGGTTCTCTTTCAAAATAAGATTTGCATCCTGAATCAATTGCTCCACCGCCTTCGGCTCGCTCGAATCGTAATAGCCCCGGATGTTGGCGTCCGGGTCCACCAAAATAAATCGAATGCTGTGCATCGCCGGCTGGTCGACCGGGCTCAAATAAAATTCATTCAGGATTCGATTCACTTCTTCATTCGGCCCCGTCAAGAAAAACCAGCGCCCGGACTCGGCCCCGTAACGGGCGGCATATTCCGAGAGAATCTCGGGCGTGTCTCTTTTG
>CAYJTI010000016.1:0-15533 GCA_964373135.1 uncultured bacterium
AGGACGCACACCTGGGTTTTCTTCTGCTCCTCCGACAGAAGCGGAGGGCGTCCTGTATTGGGTCGGGACTTTAAACCCGACTGCCTATTCTTGCGGCAGGCTTGATGCCAGCGCACCACGGAGCTTAACGAAGCGCCTATTTTCTGGGCTATCGAGCGGTACGTACGGCCTTGCTTTAAGAGTCGGACGGGGCCAGCGGAGCCTATTCTCTCAATCTCGATCTCTGGATTGAATCCCGCCAAGCCTTTTCAGCGGCCGCCTAACCCTATTTGCTTAAGCTCCTAAAACATCCGTAGTTCCCCCTTGTATTTTAAATCTGGATAGTATAATCTTGTTTAGACTAATTAAGTTTCGACTAAGGGAGAAGCGGCATGCCGTTCATTAATCGAGAATACGAACTCAATTTCTTGGATGAAAAATGGGGTCAGCCCGGTGCGCAGCTTATTGTCATTTATGGTAAGCGGAGGGTTGGGAAAACCGAACTCGCCGTCCATTTTGCCAAAGACAAGCCGCACCTCTATTTTTTGTGTGAGAAAATATCCCCCAAACATCAGCTGGCGAAGTTCACTCAGACGGTAGGGGAGTTCTTCAATGACGAGTTTTTGCCGCAAGAGGGATTCAAGGACTGGGAAACCGCTTTTAAATATCTGGCGGCAAAGAAAACAAAGATCATTGTGGTCATTGACGAGTTTCCCTACCTTGTTGAAACGGACTCCGCCATTCCCTCAACTTTTCAAAAGGCGTGGGACCTTCATCTGAAAAATTCTCAAGTTTACTCGGTTCTCCTCGGTTCGAGCATTTCCATGATGGAACGCACCACGCTTCACTACAAGGCACCTTTGTATGGAAGAAGAACTGGCCAGCTTTTTATTTCCCCTTTTAAATTTAAAGAACTCAAAAAGGTATTTCCCAAAGCGGATTTTGAAAAACGTCTGGCCATCTATAGTATCGTTGGGGGAACCCCCTCTTACCTGAATCGCTTTAACGCTCCAGATTATTTTGAAACGGTTAAAGATCAAATGCTAAAAAAAGGGGAGCCTCTTTACGAAGAGGTTGAGTTTTTATTGAGAGAGGAATTGAGAGAGCCCAGGAATTACTTTGTGATCCTCGAGGCCTTATCGCTTGGAAAACGCAAACTTTCAGAACTGATTAATGAAACGGGTCTCGATAAGGGAACAGTTTCTCGTTATCTGCATATCTTGGAAGCTCTGGGAATCACAAAAAAAGCAATCCCCGTAACTGAGAAGATTCCCGAGAAAAGCCGGAAGGGGATTTACCGCATCGAAGATAATTTTTTTAATTTCTGGTTTCGTCTTATCTTCCGAAATCGTTCTCTTCTTGAGGAAAATAAAATTGATGAAGTGCTTCGAAAGATCAAAGAGTCCATGCCGGAACTCTTAGCGAGGAACTACGAGAGAATTGCCCAAGACATTCTGGCTGAACACATTTTCCACAAACGAATTCCTATGTCGTTTGAGGCTTGCGGCCGCTGGTGGGATCATAACCAAGAAATCGATCTGGTTGCCCTCAATCACTCGACTCAGGAGATCCTTTTTAGCGAAGTCAAATGGTCGAATAAGCCGGTTGGCACCAATATTTATGAGGATTTGAAGACTAAAGCCGCAAAAGTCGAATGGGGAAAGAAGGGAAGAAAGGAATTCTTTGCTTTATTCAGCCGAAGCGGGTTTACTTCCGACATGCTCAAGAAAGCCAAAGAAGAAAAGATCCTTTTGTTCCATCAGGACCAGCTTCTTAACGATTAAAAGGGCCTGAGGGCGGATTGACAAGGGGAGGCCGGACACATATCATTTGCATCTCGCATTCACGGTGCCTGGCGCCACGGCGTCCAAGGGGTCAGGGACCCCAAACGACTTCATCGAGGAAAGGTAGTTTTTATGCGTGAGGCAACGCTGGTTTTGATTAAACCCGATGGGCTCGCAAAATCGCTCACCGGGAATATTTTGACGCGCCTTTCCGAGGCAAAGCTCGAGATTGCCGCAGCGAAATGTGTCCGGGTCTCGCGGGCGCTTGCGGAGGAACATTACAAGGCGCTGCGCGACAAGCCATTTTATCCCGAACTCATCGCCTACATTATGGGCAACTACCACAATCGGAAAAAGGTGCTGGCGCTGGCCTACGTGGGCGAGAAGGCCATTGAAAAGGTCCGGGAACTTTCCGGCACGACGAACCCGGAGGAGGCGGACCCGACAACGATTCGGGGGCAGTACGGCCGAATCACCACCCGCGGCATTTACGAAAATGTGATTCACGCCTCGGCGAACGCAAAAGATGCGGAGCGCGAGATCAAACTCTGGTTTGAGCCGGACGAAATTATTTTCCCTCTTTACCGGACGGAGGCCGCCCGCGTCAACGTGAGGAAACGAGTTTGGGCGTGAGGCGAAACCCCCCGCTCCTTCTCGGAGTCGTTCTGGCGGGCCTTCTCGTGGCCGGCGGCTGCGGGCAGGTCCCCGGGAAAAAGGGGGTGACGGAAATCAAGGTCACTTTCTGGGGCGGTCCGGAAGAGGTCGACATTATTACCCACTCCATTGGAGAATGGCAGGCGGTTCACCCCGAGACCAAGGTCGTTTTTGAACACACCCCCTACACGGGCTACGACTCGAAAATTCTGACGCGCATTGCGGGGGGCGCGGCCCCGGACATTATCACGACGGAAGTCGACTACTTCGTGACCTTTGCCTCCAAGGGGGTGCTCGAAGATTTAACACCGTTTGCCGAACAAGATCCGGCATTCCTCACGAGCGATTTCTTCCCCCAGATCATCGACCGGTTCATGGTGGGAGGAAAGCTCTACGCCGTCCCCAGGGATGTGGCGCCCTTTGCCTGCGTTTTCTACAACAAGGATCTTTTCGATGAGGCCGGCCTTCCCTATCCGGCGGATGACTGGAACTGGGACGACCTCCTTCGGACGGCGCGCGCCCTGACGAAGAAGGACGCAAGCGGCCGGACGATTCAGTACGGGTTCTACGGGTGGGCGTGGAAAAATTTTGTGTATGGAAATGGCGGGACGCTCGTGGACGACGCAAAAAATCCGAAGGCCTCAAAGATTCAAGACCCCAGGACCGTCTCGGGACTTCAGTTTTATTCGGACTTGGCGAATCTTTACCATGTGATGCCCACCCCCATGGCCTTGGCCAATTTGGGGATGGGAATCGATATGATGTTCGCAAGCGGACGGCTCGGGATGTTTCTTTCAGGGATTTGGGAGACGCCGCTTCTTAGAAATTACAACTTTCGTTGGGATGTGGCGATGTTCCCAAAAAATCGTGAAGGAATCCGGGGGGTTGGGACCGGCGGCTCCGGCTACGCCCTCCTTCGTTCTTCAAAGCATAAAAAGGAGGCGTGGGAAGTGATTAAGGCCTTGACGAGTGAGGGGGCGCAGGCTCGTCTCGCGGAGCGAGGGCTCGCCCAGCCGGCCCGTATCCGAGTAAGTGAGGGAGAGCATTGGGCAACGCACCCCGCCCCGCCGGCCAACAAAGGAATGTTGAATGAAGCAGTTCAGTACATCGTCTTCGATCCCTTTCACCCGCGCTGGCGCGAGATCCAGGACAAATACCTCCTGCCCGCCTTTGAGCTTGTCTTCACCGGAAAAAAGACGGCCGAAGAAGCGGCCCGGGAACTCGAGCCCAAGATCAATTCCCTTCTTCAGGGAAAGGCATAATCCCACCTTGTTCACCCGACCCGGGAGAGAAAGGACCCAGAATGACTGCGATGGCAACCATGACGGAAAGAAAAAGTTCTAAGACCCAAAGAAAATTCGAGTCGGCCTGCGGCTATTTCACGGAAGACGGCAAAGAGTATGTCATCACCCGTCCGGATACCCCCCGGCCGTGGGTCAACGTGATTTCGAACGGGGATTACGGCCTCATTGTCTCACAGACCGGGTCGGGATTTTCCTGGAAGGAAAACTCGAATCTCTCCCGCATCACGCGATGGGAACAGGACCTCATTAAAGACAGCTGGGGAAAAGACCTCTACCTCCGGGACCGTGACACGGGAGAGTTTTGGTCCGGGACGTGGAAGCCCTGCATGAATCCCGTCGATCTTTTCGAAGTCCGCCACGGACTCGGTTACACGGTCTTAACAAGCCGTTATCAAAAGATCCGGACCGAAAAAACTGTCTTTGTGGATGTGAAGGACCCGGTCGAAGTTTGGCTCGTTCGCCTGACGAATGAGGATTCAAGGCCGAGACGGTTGAGCGTCTTCAGCTCTTTTGAATGGTGCCTTGGGAACGCAGCCGACACCCACCGCGAATTCCAAAAAACATTTATCGAGACGCAGATCGATGAAAAAAATCATGTCCTTTATGGCTACAAGCGGCCGGCGCTTGTCCCGGGCCACATTTCGACCGGCCTTTCGGAATCTCCGCTTGAGGCGTTTCATGCGGCGCATCCCGCCCCCACCGCCTACGAGGGAGACAAGGAAGCCTTTTTCGGACGCTACGGCGGAAACAGCGCCCCAGCGGCGGTGAAGAAAGGAAGGCTTTCGAATACGCAGGGGAAGTGGTGCGATTCCATCGCAAGCCTCGAAGTCGATGTCGATCTGAAAGCGGGCGAGACGAAAGAGGTAATTTTTCTCCTCGGAGCGACGAGGTCGAGGCAAGAGAGCATTTCTTTAATTCACAAATATGAGACGGTCGAAGCGGTTGAAAGGGGCCTGGAAGAAGCGAAGGCGCTTTGGGGGAAATTTGTCGAGGGAAGCTGGATTGAAACACCGGATGAGGCCATGAACTTGATGACCAATATCTGGCTCAAGTATCAGGCCATCTCAGGCCGGATCTGGGCGCGCTGCGGTTATTATCAGTCGTCCGGCGGATTCGGTTTCCGCGACCAGCTCCAGGACAGCCAGGTTTTCCTCCCGCTCGAACCGGCGCTCTGCAAAAAACAAATTCTCCTCCATGCCGAACAGCAATTTCCGGACGGCACCGTCCATCACTGGTGGCATCCGAATACGGAGATTGGCGCGGCGACGAACATGACCGACGATCTCTTGTGGCTTGTTTTCCTGACCTTGGCTTATCTTGACGAGACGGCGGATGAGTCGATTCTGAAGGTGCGGGCAAAATTTCTTCCGGACCGAAAGACAGAGGAAACGACCGAGGGGGATCTTTATGACCACTGTATCCGCGCGATTGACCGGGTCTTCCAGCGTTGGTCTCCCCGTGGTCTCCCCTTAATTGGGGAGGGAGACTGGAATGACGGGTTGAGCCATGTGGGGCTCGAGTGGAGGGGGGAATCAATTTGGCTCGGTCAATTTTTGTATTACCTCTTGAAGCATTTCAATCTTTATGTCCGCAAGCGAGACCCAAAACGGGCTGAGAATTATGAAAAACGGGCGGAGGCACTCAAGGAGGCCGTCAATCAACACGGCTGGGACGGGGAGTGGTACATTGGGGCGACCCGCGATGATGGACGCCCTCTGGGCAGCAAAAATTCGGGGGAGGGAAAGATTTTCTTAAACGCTCAAACGTGGGCAGTTATTTCTGGAGTGGCGACACCGGAGCGGGCCAAGAGCTGTATGGCTTCGGTGGAAAGGCTCCTTTATAAGGAATATGGCCCCCTTCTCTTGACGCCGGCCTACACCCAGACCGACCCCAGCATCGGTTACATTACTCGTTATGCCCCGGCCATTCGGGAAAATGGAGGCCTCTACACTCATGCCGCGAGCTGGGCGGTTCAGGCCGAATGCTTGATGAAAAATGCGGAGAAGGCGTACCAACTTTACCAAAGTTGTTCTCCGCCCCGCCGCGGCCTGGAACCCGAGCGTTATTATGTCGAGCCTTACGTTACGCCCGGGAATGTTGACGGTCCTGAGTCACCCCACGAAGGGCGGGGTGGCTGGACCTGGTACACGGGCTCGGCCCAGTGGTATTACACCGTGGCCATGAATTGGATTTTAGGCGTCCGGCCGGTACGCGAAGGGCTTCTTGTCGACCCAATGATTCCCAAGGCTTGGCCCGGGTTCCGGATGCGGCGGAAATTCCGTGGCGCGGCCTATGAAATCGAAGTGAGAAATCCGAAAGGTGTGAATTTTGGCGTGAAGGAAGTGCGCATTGGCGGAAAACCTCACGCCTCAAATGTCCTTCCTCCCTTTAACGACGGCAGATCGCACCAGATTGAAGTCATCCTGGGTTGACAGGTGTCGAACCGGTTCCGGCGGAACCGGTTCGCCGGAACCGGTTCGCCGGAACCGGATCGCAGGAGCCGCGATTTTGGTTTTATTTTTCCTTTCCGCCTGCGCCCGCACGGGCGCCCTTCCTGAAAAAGATCTTCCGGTTTCGGTCTATGATCTGGTCCCAGGTGGAAAGAGCCCCCGTTTTCTGGCCGAATTTTTTGTCGTTGATGATTTCAACTCCAAAGATCCCAAGAATCTTCTGGGCGGCCCCTGGAAAGGAGAAGGGGCCGGGCTCCGGTTCGAATTTCTCCCCAAAGACGCCTTCCACCAAAGGCGGGGAAACTCCCTCCTTTTTAAACTCTCTCAACCGGCCCGAAGCGAGGCGCGATTCCGGAGCGCCTTGAAAGGGCTCGACTTGAGTCAGGCGCAAGCGGTCGTTTTGAAATGCGAGGTGCGCTCAAACGGACCTTTTTCCGGGAAAATAGTACTCTTCCTTAAAGATTTCTCCGGCAGTTCCGGCTCGGCGGATTTGACGAAAGCGTGCCTCGGGGGAAAGCCGGGACTGAATGGGTGGAAAGAGGCGGTCGTCGGGCGCGCACAGCTCGGCCCCCTTGACTGGAATCGCCTTCAAGAAATAGGAATCCTCGTCGAGGCGGGTGAGGTGCCGCTTCAGGCTGAGATCGGGATTGACGAGATCGCCTTCTATGGAAAAGGAGATGTCCGCTTTGAATCGCACCGGGACAACTTGGCCGGCTTCCCCGCCCGCACGACCTTTCCCGAAAGAGCGACCGAGCTCAAGGGCGAGTCTGAAACCGAAAAATTTCTCACCCACATTGCGCGGGACACCTGGAAATACTTTGTGAATGCCATCGACCAGAGGACCCAGCTTCCTGTCGACCATCTTCGAGTCGGAAAGCCCGAGGACGTCGGTTCCTACACCACCCCGACGAATCTCGCGATGTATTTTCTTTCGTGCGTTGCGGCCTACGAACTTGGTTTTATTCCCCGAAAAGAGGCGGTGGGGCGCATCCAAAAGACCTTGGAGACGCTCCGAAGAATGAAGCGGTGGGGTGGATTTTTTTACAATTTCTACGACACCCGGACGCTCGAGGTCACCCGGCCCTACGTCTCGGTCGTCGATTCGGGGTGGCTGGCGGCGGCCTGGATGGTTGTGCGGCAGGCCTTTCCGGAGGAGCTGGGGAACGAGGCGGCAAAGTTTTTGGAGGAAGCCGACTTCGGAGAGTTTTATGACCCATCGAACCGGCAGCTTCGCCTCGGCTTTGATGAGGAGGCCGGAAGTTTTTCGCCGTATCATTACGGCCTTCTCGCCACGGAGGCGCGCGTCGCAAGTTTCATCGGGATTGGCAAGGGCGACCTCCCCCGTGAGCATTGGTGGTCCATTTACCGGGTTCCGCCGAGGGAATGGGATTGGCAAAACCAAGTTCCTGAGGGAAAAATGATTGAGGTTGAAGGGGTCCCCTTGTTTCGAGGCCATTACACCTACCAGGGGAAAAAATTTATCCCGAGCTGGGGCGGCTCCCTTTTTGAATTTTTGATGCCGTCTCTCGTGATGAAAGAGAGGGAACGAGCCCCCCAAGGTCTCGGGCTCAACAACCGAATCGCGACCGAGATTCAGATTGATTACGCCTTGAATCGCCAGGGCTACCCCATCTGGGGGATTTCGCCCGCTTCCGTTTCAACCGGGCGCCTTTGGCGTTACGGAGAGTTTGGCGTGAAGTATCTCGGAGTCAAGGGATACCGAGACGAAGGGATTGCCGCTCCTTACGCAACCTTTCTTGCGCTCGATTCCCTTCCCGAGCAGGCGGTCGATAATTTGAGGCGGCTCCTCAACCTCGATGGGATTTACGGGGAATACGGCTTTTACGACTCTGTCAATGTCCGAAACGGGCGGGTCAACACCCAGTATCTCGTGTTAGACCAAGGGATGACCCTCGCCGCCCTTGCCAACACAATTAAAGGGGGGGTCCTCCAGAATTATTTCCACCAAGACCCTTACGCCCGCCAGGCCGAGACACTTCTCCAAGAAATATTTTTCGACTGACGCCCCTCACCCCCGCCCTCTCCCCCCAAGGGGGGAGAGGGTTACGGTGAGGGTGGCAGAAAAATCCCAGTCACGGTGCCTGGCACCGGAGAGGGGTAAGGACTTTTTCAAGAGATAAAATTCCTCTTCACAGAGGGACTTTTTTACCTATAATATAATCACTTGAAAAGCATAAGATTTTCAGAAGCCAAGCCCGGGAAAGGAGTTGTTTGAAACATGAAACCGATTAAGTCATTCGTCTTAACCCTGATTTCAACCGTTGCCTTTTTCTCTCCTCTTTGGGCCCAGGAGGAACCAGAGTTCGATATCGAGGGCCCGGCCCCGGCAGCCGTTGAGGAGCTCGTGATGGCTGATTTTGACACGGGCGACAAGCCGAACAATATCGGCGGCGATTTCGGCTCTTGGGAAAAGGACCCCAGTGACGAAACGCAATTTTGCCAAATGAGTTTTGAGCCCCAGGATGCTTTGGGAGACGAGGCCGGCTATTCGATTCGGCTCGATTACGACGTCGACAGCCCGAACCCCGCCTACAACGGCTTCTGGATGAAGTTGAACGGGGAAGACGCGACCCCTTACAATGCAATTACCTTTTACATTAAAGGGGACGGCGAGAAGGGCTTCACGAAGCGCGTTAAAATTGAACTCAAGGATATGTCGAATCAAGCCTCTCCTTACATCGTGACCGGAGTCACGGAGGAGTGGCAGAAGGTGACGATTCCCTTTGAGAAGTTCCGCCGAGTCTCGGACTGGTCCGCTTTGAATGAATTTGTAATCGTCTTTGACGACATCAACTCCAATCCGAAGGCGGGCGCGATTTATATCGACCACGTCACGTTGTCCCAGGGCTAATCCGCAAGGGAAGATCTGTGGCGATTGGAATCCAAACCGGAGGGGGTCCCTCGATGATGATTAAACAGGTCCTCTTGAAGGACCGAATCCTCACCGATAAAGAGCGCAAAAATCTTGGCATTCTTGAGGTCATCCGCAAAAACGGCCCCATCTCCCGCACCGACATCTCCAAGGCCACCGAGCTCAACATCGTCACCGTCTCCAACTACGTCAACCACTACATCAAAAAGGGGCTTGTCATTGAAGGAGAGCTCGATGAGTCGACGGGCGGCCGGAAGCCTGTTCTTGTGGAACTCAACCCCAAGGCCGGCTACATCGTCGGCGTCGGCCTCAACATGCTCTCGATGGTCGGCGTCCTGGTCGACCTTGAAATCAATGTCCTGAAAGAGGTCAAAAAGGAACGGGTGCCGGAAAATTCGGAAGCCGTGATTGAAAAAATGGTCGACCTGGCGGAAGAGATCATCAATGGGTCAGAGATCGACAAGACAAAGATTGCCGGCATCGGCGTCGGCGTCCCCGGAATTATCGACGAGCGGGGCCGGACGATCCGATGGCCCCAAAGTTTGGGCGATAAAGACGTCTCCATCTGCCTTTCCATTAAGGAGACCTTTGAGCGGGGGCTCAACATTCCGACCTTTGTCGAGAACGACGCGAATGCGGCGGTCCTGGGCGAGAAATGGCTCGGCCTCGACCGGGAGGTCCGGCATATGATTTATATGTTCTCCGGGGTCGGCGTGGGGGTCCTCGTCAATGGAGAGATTTACCGGGGCGCAACCGGCGCAGCCGGAGAGCTCGGGGTGGCCAGCGCCAAGCAGACCAAAGAAAATGCGGTTCAGATTGCCCCGCAGCTCGGCCGCTGGGAAATGGACCTCGGCATGGTCCGCGAGGCCCGGGTTCGGCTTGAAAAGGGGGAGAAGTCCGTGCTTCGAGATTTTTCGGGGGGCGACCCCGCTAAACTTGGATTCCGGGATCTGGTGCGGGGCGTAAAAGAAAAAGACTCACTCGCCCTCAAGCTGGTCGAAGAAGGCGGAGTCGCGCTCGGGAAAAAAGTTGCCTTTCTTGTGAATCTCCTCAACCCGGAAATCGTCGTGATTGGCGGGGGCGTGGAAGATTGCGGCGCGCCTTTCCTCGATGCCGTTAAAAACACGGTCCGGGAATGGGCGATTGAAGAGGCCTCCAGCCGTGTCAACATCATCCCCTCCGCCTTCGGGGAGAACGCCGTCGCCCTCGGCGCGGTCGGAATCGTCGCGCGGGAAGTCTTCGCTCAGAGTTGAGCGGGCCGGCCGGTTCTCCCGAAAAAAATTTCCTCGACCATCTCGAAGAACTCAGGAGCCGTCTCCTCATTTCTCTGGCGGCCATCGGGGCCGCGTCCCTCATTTCCTGGTTTTTTTCCGGCCGCCTCTTTAATCTCCTGAGCCTCCCCCTGCACCGCTTCCGGGAGGTCCCCCTTTATTTTCGAACCCCCTACGAGGCTTTTCTCACCCACCTTTTTGTGGCGGGCCTGGCCGGGATTTTAATCGCAAGCCCGGTCCTTTTCACCGAGCTCTGGTTTTTTATCGCGCCCGGACTTTACCCCAGGGAAAAAAAGGCGGCACTCCCCCTGATTTTGGTTTCGAGCCTTCTTTTTTTCGCCGGCGCCCTGTTTGGTTTTTTTGTCCTCGTCCCCTTCGGGCTCCAATTCTTTCTGAGTTTTGAAACCGAATCGCTCAAGCCCCTTTTGGGGGTCGCCCCCTACTTTTCCTTTTTGGTGGGGCTTGTGCTCGGGTCCGGGCTTCTTTTTGTGCTCCCGGTTTTGGTGCTGGGCCTGGTCAGGGTTGGGATCTTGAATCAAGCCAAACTCAAACGCTCGAGAAAATTCGTCATCGTCTCGATTTTTATCCTCGCCGCGATTTTCACCCCGCCCGACCCCGTGAGTCAGCTCCTCCTGGCGCTTCCCCTCTGGGCGATTTTTGAACTTTGCCTTTCAGGCGCGAAGCGCTTCGAAAAATGAGTCGGTACCGGTTCTCCCGGGGACACCTTTCCCGGGAAAGGTGTCCCCGGGAGAACCGGTTCGCCAGAACCGGTACCGCGGCGCCCGATTTGGATCTCGGCTTTTCCGCGGCTGACTTGTCTGCTATCATTTCACGGTGATTACCCAGCTAAGACTTTGGCGCGAGACAGAGAGACGGTTACGTGCCAAGGAGCGCTTGCCCTACCGAGAGGCCTTGGCCGTATTCAACGCCCTTTATCGGGAGGCCGAGACGCTCGGTGTTTTCAAGCGTTTAAAACCCCTTGAAGGGCTCGAGACCGATATCCGCCTCGCCGACGCCTTAAATCGTATTGCTCTAACTTCGTGATTGAGAAACTCCTTAATCGCATTGCCCGCGCCCTCCGAAAGGAAAAGATTCCATATATGCTCATCGGAGGACAAGCGGTCCTTTTCTACGGCCATCCCCGGCTGACGCACGATGTGGATGTGACGCTCGGCGTTGACGTCGGCGCCTATGATTCAATTCAATCCGTTTGTAAAGAGGCCCGTTTGAAAATTGCGGTTGCGAATCCCGCAGACTTTGTCCGTAAAACTCGGGTGCTTCCGGCGAAAGACAGGGACTCAAGCTTCCGCGTCGACTTTATTTTTTCCAACACCCCTTTTGAGCGTCAGGCCATTCAAAGGGCCAGGTCCGTAAAGATTGGGGGAACCCTTGTGAAAATGGTCTCTTTGGAGGACCTAATCATCCACAAATTAGTCGCCGGAAGGGCTGTTGATATTGAAGACGTCCGGGTCCTTATGGAGAAGCGCCCGAAGCCGAACAAGATTCCTTATATCCGAAGGTGGCTCAAACAGTTTTCGGTTCTAGGAACCCTCCCTGCAGATCCTCTGGAAACTTTCAACCGCATTCGCGGAGAAGCGGGTCGACGTTAAGCGGAGCGCCAGATTTCGTGGAGGGCCTTGAAGACGCGGTCGAAGGTTTCGGAAGGCGCGAATTGGTCGAGGGCGGCCTCCTCGACGACCACGATGTTCCCGTCCCGCTTGAAGAGCCGGAGGAGAAGGTCGGGTGAGACCGCGTCCTGGGAATATTTCAGAGCGAGCAGAGCCGCTTTCGAGCGCCGGACCGGGTCCCTGAACCTTTCAACGAGGACGGTCGGCTTTTTGCCCGAGACCTTTTGAAGGACTTCGCCGATGGCGAGCCGGCTCCGGAGCGCGTCGGGGAGGTTCAAGACAAGTTCCGGCACAATGAAGGCGCCCGCCTGAGTCGCAGCCCACTCTTCATAAAGTTCCGTCATTTTGGGAATCAGCCGGGCAATCTCCTGAGGCCCGGGCCTCGTCATCACAATAAATTCGATTTTCTTCGCTCCCTCCAGGGACCCCAGCACCCTTTCGGCATCCGCCTTTAACTCGCGGAGTTTGCTTCGGTCGACTCGCACGCCAAAGGGAATCACAAAGGTGATATGGACATTGCCGCCCAAAATGAGGGCCGGGGAGACTCTTGCCACGAGCTCTTCCAGCGTCGGCTCCCCTTCAAGGAAAACGGCAAAGCGGGCCGGACGCATCTCTCCTTTAACGAGCTGCGCGCCGAGGGGAGTCCGCGCCGGAAAGTATTCCTCGCGAAGGGCCGCGATCTTTTCCTGAATTCCGAACGCCCCGACCACCATCAGCTTGAGCGCTTCAAGAATCGCCCGCGCGGCTTTTTGGGAGTGTAAGAAGAGGATGTCGATGAAAGGAATCCCCTTTGTCACGCGTGAAATCATCACCGTCGTTTCGAGCGAAATCTGCGGGCTCAACACCGGACGAGTGGCAAAAATTCCTTTCAGTCCGGTGAAAACGGTTGCCCCTTCTCCGAAAGCGGTTGGAAGAAGGACAGCAGGAGGAGGCTGCGGGACATTCGGGATTGTTCCAAAGTCGACTGTGATTCCCTCGAGTTTTGCGCTGCCAGCCAGAGGAAGAGCCGCCGCCTGTTCCGGGCCCGTCAAAAGCGGTTCCGAGCCTGGGCCCGGCCCGGCAAGAAGTCCCGTGAGGTCCCCTCGGACAAAAGCCGCCGCCTCCCGCGCCTCCGACCGTTGGGGTCCAGCCGCCTCTGCAGGCTTTTGGACATCTCCAGTTGATTCGGGAGAATCCCCAAACGTTTGTTTACGATATTGCTTGAAGAATTGGGTTAAACGATTGCGAATTTGGATTATGCGGTCGTAGTCCTTCTCCTCGATTGCTTTGTCAAGGTCAGCTACCGCCCCAGCCAGCTCTGAATGAATCCACGGAAAATCAGCCTGCGTTGCAAGCTGAGTTCGATCTTGAATCGGAGCGATGACCTCGTCAACCGCCGGGGTATCCTTGGGGCCAATCATTAACTCCTTACCACTTCTAAGTTCGAAGAATTCCACTTTGCTATTAGGAGCGAATAGCTCGGCAAACTTTCCTAACGCCGTCAAGCCCTGCCTCAAATTTAACTTGTATTGTTCTTCTTTTTGAGGAGATAGAGTTATCAGTTCGGCGTAGCTAAGGAGCGTGATTAAATTGTTGCCCTGGTGGTCAAGAAAAGCAGAAACCTGCTGGCGAATTTTCAACCCCGCCTCCTCATCTCCCAGCGCCTCCGCTCGATACTCAACCGTGGCGATAACGCCTGCGGGCAAGACCGAATCGATGGCTGAGATTCCATGAAGGTACGTCGAACTCTTGAGTCCGGTTAGAGGAACGCGTTGGGGTTCTTTAGAACCGCTCTGGAAGGTGACGCTGACTAATCGACCCGCCTCAACTTCTTGGGTGAAAATAGCTTGTTCGATTAAATCTGATAAACGATTCCTCCCATTTCCCGTCACGGTGAACGTGTTAACCTGCGCCGCTTTGGCTTGCTCTTGTTTCAGCACGAGGCCGGGGGGGACCTCTTGTTTTGAGATTTCGCCAACTCTCCTCGGTCCCGGCACAACCTTTTCGTCATCCTCCCGCACCTCGGAGCGGGGCGGTGCGAAGTGGCGGATGAAGTCAACAAGAAAAGGATTGCCTGCTTCGTCGAGACCGACGTCTTCCCTCTCGACGTCTCTCAACTCCAATCCTTCCTTTGAAGCAAGAGTTTTTATCGTAGAGACGTGTTCATCGGTTACCCCACTCGTATTCAAACGGGGAGAGACGATTAGGATAACTCCTTCCTGGGGGGAGCGAGAATCTTGTATCTGTTTCCACGCGATGACAGGGTTGAGAAACTCAAGTTTTGGTTCTTCCCCGGTTTGTCCGTCAATCCGTGCAGGGAGCCAAGGATCGACCTTAAATGTAAGCGGAATCGAATAATTCCCCGTCGGGATTACTGACAGCACGTTGCCATTTCCGAGATCGAAGACGATGGCATGAGCCCCGGAGCCGAGGTAGGTGATTTTCTCTGGGGCTTGCCCTTTTATGAATTCAGAAACTATCTTGCGAACGCTAACGCTTTGGATCCTTTCTAAAGCAGGAGGGAAAACACCAGAAACGGGCGCCATTTTATTAAGTTTCTCTTCTGCGCTCTGAATCTCTCGGATAAGCTCGTCGGCCGGTTCCGCCCGCGCCTCGGAGCGGAGGCGTTGCTCGGCTTTTTGAGCATCCTCGCCAGCACCCCTAAGTATCCTAATTACCCGATCAAGGATATCAGGGAACTTATTCTCACTGCGGTTCCAATCCAACGATTTGTAAAGTTTTTCATTTTCTTTTACGACGCGTTGCAGCTCAATTAATTGGGGGAGAACTTCTCCTCCCACGGCCGGCCCCATGTCTTCCAATGCCATGATTGCCGATATCACGTCGTGCACGCTCATGACAGGCTTGAAATCCGTCTTTGTTAATCTTTTTTCCTCTTCCCGAACCACCTCAAGGAGTAAAGGGATCGCAGCTCGGGCTTTTTCCTTTAGTTTGTACGTGACTCCGGACAAGGCCATCAGATACCTCTCGTAGGCCTCGGAGTTCTGATAATTGGGTCTAAAATGACCTTGCTCATCCTTAATGACCTGTTGCAGAACAGACAAAAATTCCGGGAGATTCTTTTCATTGATGATTTCCTTGAGAGCGAAAGGGACATAGGCGCTAGGAGCCCCTTCTCCCGGCCCTGTTTTCCATACGACTTGTATTAACTCCGGAAAGGCAACTTGGGCCTCGCTTCCGAAGCTGCCAAGAGCATAAATGACAAAGCGCTTGACTCGGGCTTCGACTTGGGGACCCTCGGAATAGGGTTCTTGTAAAATTTTCTTAAGATAGCCGATAACAGAAGAGACAGGTTTCAGCCCCCTCACGGCGTCGAGATTGTCCTTTTCAGATTCCTCAACGTATGGCGATTTATCCAAATGGGCGCCAACGTCTTTCAGAATAGAGTCCACGGCACTTTCCACCTTATCCGGCTCCGCCGTCCGCACCTCGGAGCGGGGCAGTGCTTCTGTCTCGGGCTCTCTAGGAGCGTGGATCGAGGCCGGAGGCTTTGTTGGGGAGTACTCCCGTAATGAAGCTTCCAGTTGTCGCATTCTATTCCGTACGACATAAGGCACAAAAAGATACGCC
>CAYJTI010000017.1:0-10307 GCA_964373135.1 uncultured bacterium
CTTCCCTGTCATCTTAAGAAAGAAACCCGGGCCCACGACGTTTACAAGAGCGAGGAAGTTTCGGAAAGACACCGCCACCGTTACGAATTCAACAATAAATACCGGGAAAGTTTCGCCCGGCTTGGCCTCCGAGCTTCGGGACTTTCGCCCGGAGGGAAGCTCGTGGAGATCGTTGAACTCGAGGACCATCCCTGGTTCATTGCAAGCCAGTTCCACCCGGAATTCAAATCGAAGCCGGACCGGCCTCATCCCCTCTTCCGGGAATTCGTCCGCCACGCGCTGTTACACCCAGGAAATCGCCTTCAAAATTCTTCCCTTCCCAACGGGAATCCGGGGAATCACGAGGCCGCTCGGAATGAAGAGGCCGAGGTGGAAGAACGGGCCGCGAGCGGGGTGAGTTAGCGCTTGGTTCAGACGGTCGAACTCGGAAAGATTCATTTCGGGGACCCCAGGGGCTTCGTCCTGATTGCCGGGCCTTGCGCGATCGAAGGTGAAGCCATGACGCTCCGCCACGCCGAGAAGATTTCAAAGATCGCCGAGAAGCTGAAGATCCCCTGCGTCTTCAAGTCAAGCTACGATAAAGCCAACCGCTCCTCCGTCAAATCCTTCCGGGGACCCGGCCTCAAAAAGGGGCTCGCCATCCTGAGGCGTGTGAAAAAAGAATTGGGATTGCCGGTGTTAAGCGATGTCCACTGCCGGGAGGAAATCAAACCGGCCGCGGAGGTGCTCGATATCATCCAGATTCCGGCTTTCCTTTCGCGTCAGACGGATCTCGTGATGGCGGCTGGAAAGACAGGGAAGATTGTCAATGTTAAAAAGGGGCAGTTTCTCTCCCCTTGGGAAGTTCGGAATATTATCGATAAATTAGAAGAGACGGGAAACCGGAAGATTTTAATCACGGAGCGCGGCACCTCCTTTGGTTATCAAAACCTGGTGAACGACTTTCGGGCCATTCCGATTATGCGCGGCTTTGGATACCCCGTGGTGTTTGATGCGACCCACTCGGTGCAGCTTCCGGGCGGGGAGGGGACTTCCACAGGCGGCCGGCCGGCATTCATCCCGACCTTGGCCCGCTGCGCGATTGCGGCCGGGGCGGACTCGCTCTTTCTTGAAGTTCACGAAGAGCCGTCCAAGGCGTTATCCGACGGGACGAATATGCTCGCCCTGAACCGGCTCGCGCCCTTGCTCGAGGGGTTGCTCAAAATCCGCCGGGCCGCGCCCGTTTCGGAGCCCGGATGAAGGGGAACGTGCGAACCAAACAGACTGTTCGAGAGGCGCGCCGGATTCTCAAAACAGAGGCCGACGCGATTCGGCGGCTTGTCCCGAGAATCGGAAAAAGCTTTGACGAGGCGCTCGACCTACTTTATCACTGCTCGGGCCGGGTGATTGTCACGGGAATGGGAAAGGCCGGGTTCATCGCCCGGAAAATCTCGGCGACGCTTGCCTCGACCGGGACCCCGAGCCTTTACCTCCATCCGGCCGAGGCCTTCCATGGTGACCTCGGGATGGTGACGGCGGAGGACCAAGTCTTGGTCCTTTCTCATAGCGGGGAAACGGAAGAGATTGTGCGGCTCCTTTCTCCCTTGAAAAAAATTGGGGTCAAGATGATTGCGTTAACGGGGAACGGCCGCTCCACGCTCGCCAAAAATGCGGAGGTGGTGCTCGATATCTCAATCGACCGGGAGGCCTGCCCCCTCGGGCTCGCCCCCTCCACCTCCACGGCCGTCTCGCTTGCGATGGGGGATGCGCTCGCCCTGACGCTCTCCAAATTAAAGGGATTCCAGCCGGAAGATTTTGCCATGCTCCATCCCGGGGGCGATTTGGGCCGGAAACTTTTAAGGGTGAAAGACATTATGAGGAAGGGCCGCCAGGCGCCGGCCGTTCGGGAAAATACGCCGATTAAACAGGCGCTCTTTGCCATCACCCGCGCCCGCGCCGGAAGCTGCACGGTCGTCAATGGCTCACGAAAACTCGTCGGAATTTTCACCGACGGCGATTTAAGGCGGCACCTCCGGGAGAATGGAGAGAAGATTCTTCTCGCGCGGGTTCGAGAATTTGCCACGTTGAGGCCGGTGGTGATTCGCGAAGACCGGTTGGCCGCCGAGGCACTTCATCTCATCCGGGAGAAGAAGATTGACGAGCTGCCGGTGGTCGATCGATTGGGCCGGGCCGTCGGGCTGCTTGACATCCAGGATCTCGTGAAGGCCGGATTTGTGTGACGGGCGTCTCTGGCAATGAAAAACAAACCTTATCGCTATCTCCTTTATTTGGGTTTGCGATGGATACAAACGGCAGTCCTCCTCCTTCCTCGAAAGGTTGCGATTCAAATCGCGGGGGGATTGGCCCGAATCGGGTTTTACCTTCTCGGGCGGGAACGGGGGCGGACGCTCGAGCATTTGAGCTTGGCTTACGGAGCGGAAAAGAGCGTCGAGGAAATTTGCGAGCTGGGGCGGCGCGTTTTTATTCACTTTGCCGAGGTGGCGGTCGACGTCCTTCGGTTTCCCCGTCTGACGCGGGGCGAGCTCGACCGGCTGGTCGAGCCGGGAGGGGGGTTCTTCCTCTTCGATCGGCTTTTGGCCGAAGGGAGGGGCGTGATTCTCCTCAGCGCCCATTTGGGAAACTGGGAATTGATGGGGGCGCTTTTCCGGCTTTACGGATACCCCGGAGCGTTGATTGGCCGGCGGATTTATTATGAGAAATTTAACGACGCAATCATTCGGCTGCGGGAGAAGGTCACTTTGAGGACGATTTATCAGGATGCCCCGGCGAAGGAATATTTGAAGGTCTTGCGGCAGAACGAGATCCTTGCCATTCTAGGGGACCAGGACCTGGACCGTTTTGAGGGAATTTTCGTTCCCTTTTTCGGCCGGCCGGCTTACACGGTGACGACCCCGGTCAGGCTCGCCCTCGCGACGGGGGCGCCCGTGGTTCCGACCTTCCTCATTCGAGAGGGCGACCGATACCGCCTCGTGGTGGAGGAGCCGATCCGGGTCGAGATGAAAGGAACCCGAGAAGAGGCGATCTATGAATACACAGCCCGCTGGTCCCGGGTGATTGAAGAGAAAATTCGGGCTTACCCGGAGCAATGGGCCTGGATGCACCGCCGGTGGCGGAGCGCCCCGCCGGCTCCCTTTGAGGAGACCCCGGTGCCGGCGGCTTCTCAGAGACAGCCAACGTGGTGGAGGGGAGATGATTAAGCGGTTTCTCATTATGGCCGCGCTCCTCATTGTTTTTTACGTGAGTTTTATCCAGTTACAAATTTTTCTTACGGAGCGGCGCGGGAGAGACGAGGCGGGTACGCCATCCGGAGACGGGACCGGTGAAGATCCGTTTCACCGGGTTTACAGTTTTACCTTCTCCAAATACACTACGGCGGGGGATAAAGAGATCGAAATCGAGGGGGATTCCGCAGACGTTTTCTCCCGAAATGTCCTTTTGAAGAATGTCATTGCGAAGGCTTATGCGGAAGAATCCCCGGTGACGATCACCGCGGACCGGGGAGACATTGACAAGGCGACGAGCCGGGTGCATCTTGAAAAAAATGTGGTCGCCACGACCGAGACCGGAACGCGGCTCCTCACCGAGGCGCTCGACATCTTCCCAACCAAAAAGCTTCTCGATACCTCGCTGGAGGCGGAGGTCAAACGGGACAATATCAATATTGAAGGGACCGGTGCGCAGGGGGATTCCCGTCTGAAGAAGGTGAAGTTTAGGAAGAATGTCACGGTGATCGTGAAAAATCCGGAGTCCGAATCAAAAACCCCGACCGTCATTACCTGCGACGGCCCGCTCGTGATCAATTACGACGAGAATATCGCCCGGTTCAATCAAAATGTCGTCGCGGAAGATGAAAATGGGAAAATCCATGCGGAGACGATGGATGTCTATTACAACAAGGAGACGCGCCGCATTTCGAAAATGGTCGCGATGGGAAACGTGGTGGTCGACAACCCCGATGGCAACCAGACTTTTAGTGACAACGTCATTTACCTGGCCGAGGAAGGCCGGGTGATTTTGGGAGGCGATGCAGAAGCGCTCTATGTGGAAGGAACCAAGTCGGTCTCGACTGAGTTCTAGCCCCACGACGACCCCGCTTTTGGAGTGTCAGCAGCTCCTCAAGAGCTACCGGGGGCGGACCGTGGTGAATCACGTTTCGATTAATATCTTCCGGGGGGAGATTGTGGGTCTCCTCGGACCGAACGGGGCGGGGAAGACCACGACTTTTTATATGACGGTCGGCGTCATCAAATCGGACGGGGGAAAAATCTTCTTTCGCGGAGAGGAGATTACGGCCCTTCCGATGTTCCAGCGGGCGCGTCTGGGGATCGGTTACCTTTCGCAGGAGCCCTCGATCTTTCGGAAGCTCACGGTGGAAGAAAATATTATGGCGATTCTGGAGACGCTCGACGTCACACCGATGGAAAGGGACACCCGTCTGAAACGGCTCCTGAATGATCTCGACATCGCCTATTTGGCCAAAAACAAGGCTTACACGCTATCGGGAGGGGAACGGCGCCGGCTGGAATTGACCCGGGCCCTCGTGACCAATCCGTCACTCATTCTTCTGGATGAACCCTTCAGCGGGGTCGACCCGATTGCGGTTTTTGAGGTGCAGAAAATCCTCACCCAGCTGAAACGGCAGGGCCTTAGCATTCTCCTCACCGATCATAGCGTGAGGGAGACGCTCTCGATTACGGACCGAGCCTACATTATGAGCGAAGGGAGGGTGGAGGTTTCGGGAACGTCTCAATTTCTCGCGACGGATCGGCGGGCCCGGCAGATTTATCTGGGGGAACGCTTCACGCTCGTTTAAAAGGATGAAGATCCAGATTACCGCGAAGCAGCTTCGGGCGAGCGAGGCCGTCAAGGATTGGGTGTTCGACAAGATTTCAAAACTTGAAAAGTATGCGCCGAGACTTGTGGAGTCGCACGTGATTCTCAAGAAGGAGAAATACCTTTACGTCGCAGAGGTCACGCTGGTTGGAAATCATCGTTACTTTTACGGGGAGGGCCGGGACAAGGAGAGTCTCCTCACGGCCATTGATCTGGCGTGTGACCGGGTGCGGGTGCAGCTCAATAAGGCGCGCGAAAAACTGAAAGGGCACCATCAATGAAGTCATTAAGGGAGGAAAAAGGATGACGAAGATTACCAGTTTTCTCAGCCCAAAGGCCATCAAGATTGGGCTCAAGGCCTCCACCAAGGCGGAGGTGTTGGAGGAGTTAGTGGACGTTCTCGCGGAGGTCAAAGAGATGGGGGAACGGAAGGCGATCGTGAAGGCGCTCATGGAAAGAGAGAATTTAGGATCCACGGGAATCGGCCAGGGAATTGCCATCCCGCATGGGAAGACCGACCGAGTGAATGAGCTGGTGGCGGTGCTGGGCGTGAGCCGGAAAGGGGTCAATTTTGAGGCTCTGGATGGGGAGGCCGTCTACATCTTTTTTCTCCTGGTGGCCCCCAAGGAAACGGCGGGGCCGCACCTGAAGGCGCTGGCGCAGATTTCAAGGCTCCTCCGGGACAATTATTTCTGTGAACTGATTAAACGCTGTCAAAGCCCGGAAGAACTTTATCAGCTCATCAAGAACGAAGAGGAGAAGAAACACTAATGCAGTTCTTCAAGTGGCTCTATCCCGGACTCGGAATTAAGCGCTGGATCGTTCTCTGCACGCTGGGGCTCAGTCTGATCGTGGCGGTCGCTCTTTTGGCGGTCAAAACCATCACGCACAAAAGCGTTCTTCTCGGCGCCTTCGCCACGGCGCTCCTCATTTTTGGAATCTTTCTCATTTACACGGGCATCAAGAATATGGTGAGAATTTTTGTCCGAACCTTGATGCCGCCTCATCAGGACGATCCCCTGGTCGACCTGGTCTACCACAAGCGGCAGATCGAATCGCTCTCGAGAGGGCCCCGGGTCGTGGTGCTGGGAGGCGGGACTGGACTCAGCACGCTCCTTCAAGGCGTCAAACTTTTCACCAATAACATCACGGCCATTGTCACGGTGACTGACACCGGCGGAAGTTCGGGCCGCCTCAGGGATGAAATGGATGTCCTGCCGCCCGGCGATATTCGAAACTGCCTCGTGGCCTTGGCGGACGCCGAGCCTTTAATCCGGAATCTTTTTCAGTACCGTTTCGAAGAGGGAAACGGACTCTTCGGCCACAGTTTCGGGAATCTCTTCATCACCGCCCTTTCGAAAGTGACCGGGGACTTTGAAAAGGCGATTCGGGCGTCGAGCAAGGTTCTTGCCATCCGAGGGCGCGTCCTTCCCTCGACCCTGGAAAAGGTGACGCTCGTCGGAGAATTCACGGATGGGACGGTGGTCGAGGGGGAGACCAACATAACGGAGCAAAATAAGCGGCTCCGGAGGATTTGGCTCAAGCCGGAAGAGTGCCGGGCGACCCCGGAGGCAGTCGATGCCATCGAGAATGCCGACTTGATTATCCTGGGGCCGGGGAGCCTCTACACGAGCATCCTTCCCAACCTTCTCATTGGAGAAATTCAGGAGGCCCTCCTTCAATGCGAGGCCTACAAGGTTTTCGTCATCAATATCATGACGCAGCCGGGAGAGACGGAGGGGTTCAGCGCTTACGACCACCTTCGGACCCTGGTGGAGCATACGGATCCCCGGCTCGTGGATGTCTGCGTCGTCAATGTCACGTCGGTTCCGAAGGCGATGATCGAGAAGTATCAGGAAAAAGGAGCCACCTTGGCCCGTCTGGATCTCGATCTTATCCGGGAGAAAGGGTATGAGGTCATCGAAGGTTCGCTCCTCAAGGCGGACGGCCAGGTTCGTCACGACCCGGAGGCCTTGGCCCGGCTTATTTTCGATCATTACGTCAGGGTGAACCGGACCGCCGCCGTGAAAGTAAAGTGACCCGAAGAGCCACCCTCCTGATTCGAAATCGTTTGGGGCTTCATGCTCGGCCCGCCGCCCTTTTTGTGCAGACTGCGAACCGCTTTAAGAGCGAAATCCAAGTTCAAAAGGGGAGAACGGCGGCGAATGGGAAGTCGATCATGGGGATTATGACGCTGGCCGCCGGACGAGGTTCTCAGATTAAAATCACGGCGACCGGACCGGATGCGGCGAAGGCGATGGCCGCCTTGACGAAATTGATTCGGAACGGATTCGGAGAAGCCGCTCAATGAAAAAAGGCCGGACGGCAAAGAAGGAACCGGCGGCCGCCCCTCAGATGAGGAAGCTTACGGGGATTCCCGTTTCTTCCGGGGTGGCGATCGGACGGGTTTTCGTGCTCCACGCTGAAGATTTCCTGGGGGCGCCGAAAATCAGGGTGACCGATGAGCAAATCCCCAAGGAAATTACCCGCTTTGAGGATGCCCTTACGAAAACCCGGGCGGAAATCCTCGGCATTCGAAAAAAACTCTCCGAAGAAATCGGACGGCAGCAATCGGATATTTTCACGGCGCACCTTCTGATCCTGGAGGACCGAAGCCTGATTGAGGATGTGATCTCCGTGATTCGAGCGGAGCGGGTGAACGCCGACTACGCCTTTTCGACCGTCGTCGAAAAGTATTTCCGGGCCTTCACCCAAGTCGACGACGAATACCTCAAGGAGCGGATTGCCGACATTCGGGATGTGGCACGCCGCCTGGTGGAGAACCTTTCCGGCCGGGAGCAAAATCCTTTAGCCAGCCTTCCTCATAAGTCCATTATCATCGCTCACGACCTCTCCCCGTCGGAAACCGCCACGATGGACAGGGAAAAAGTCATTGCCTTTGCGACGGACGTCGGGGGCCCCACCTCTCACACGGCGATCATGGCCCGCTCGCTCGGGATTCCGGCCGTGGTGGGTTTGGAGTTCATCAGCCGGGAGGTGACCACCGGAGACACCGTCGTGATCGATGGAAATCATGGGGCGGTCGTCATCAACCCGGATGCGAAGGCGAAGCAGGAGTTTGTCCGGGAAGAGAAGCGATTCATCGAATTCATTTCAGAACTCGACAAGCTCAGGCATCTCCCGGCCGAAACCCCGGACGGTCACCGGATTGAGCTGGCCGCGAATATCGAATTTCCCGATGAGCTTTCGGCCGTAATCGCCCACGGGGCCAAGGGGATTGGCCTTTACCGGACCGAGTATTTTTACCTTAACCGGACCGACCTTCCGACGGAGGAGGAGCAGTATGAGGCCTACCGGACCGTGGCGGCCAGAGTGAAACCGAATCCCGTGGTGATTCGGACACTCGACTTGGGCGGCGACAAATTTCTTTCATCGCTCGAAGTGCCGCACGAGATGAACCCCTTTTTGGGATGGCGGGCGATCCGATTCTGCCTCGCCCGGGTCGACGTCTTCAAGACCCAGCTCCGGGCGGTGCTCCGGGCGAGTGTCCACGGGGACCTGAAGGTGATGTATCCGATGATTTCCAATTTGAGTGAGCTTCAGCAGGCCAATCGGGTCCTTGAGGAATGCAAGAGGGAACTTCGGAAGGAAAAGATTGCCTTTGAGGCCGACCTGGAAGTGGGGGCCATGATTGAGATTCCTTCAGCGGCTCTGACCAGCGATTCGCTTGCGAAAGAAGTTGATTTTTTTTCTATCGGCACCAACGACCTCATCCAATATGCACTCGCTGTGGACCGGGTGAACGAAAAAATCGCCTACCTTTACGAGCCAACTCACCCCGCGATTTTAAAATTAATCCGGCTCGTCATCGAAAACGGCCATCGGCAAAAAATTTGGGTCGGGAGCTGCGGGGAGATGTCGGGTGATCCGGCGATTGCGGTCCTTCTCATGGGGCTTGGGATCGACGAGATGAGCACGAGCCCGTTTGTCCTCCCCAAGGTGAAGAAGGCGATCCGGCTGGTTCCTTTCAAATTGGCGAAAGAAGTGGCGCAAAGGGCGCTTCAGTTCAGCACCGGCAAAGAAGTCGACAGGTTCCTCCGCCAAAAGCTCCACTGGATCCTGAAGTGCCTCGAAGAGGAATGATGCCCCGCCCTTTGGACCGCTTCGGAATGGCCTCCCTTTTGGAAAATTTTCCAAGACAGATTGAAGAGGCCGTTCGGATCGGAGCGGAGTTTCGAGTTCCGCGTTCGCTTGCGGGTGATATTCAAAAAATCGTTTTCGTCGGAATGGGAGGGTCTGCGATCGGAGGCGATGTCATTCGCTCGCTTCTTGCCAAGGAGTCGGCCATTCCGATTTGGGTCTGGCGGCATTACGAGCTTCCCCCCTTTGTCGATTCAAAAACACTTTGCGTTTTCTCAAGTTATTCGGGGAATACAGAAGAAACCCTCACGAGCCTCGGACAAGGACTCAAGCGCCGGCTCCAGAAAGTCATTATCACTTCGGGGGGTGAACTGGGCCGTCTCGCCCGGAAACATTCGATTCCTTGGATTAAAATTCCCGAGGGCCTTCCCCCCCGGGCGGCCTTAGGCTACTCTGTCTTTCCGATTCTCAACCTCTTTTCCCGTCTCAAGGTATGCCGCTGGGATTCACGGGGAGTGGAGGAGACGATTTCGCTTCTCGGCCGTCTCGCCCGAGGGAAATACGGGCCGGGCATTTTGCTTCGAAAGAATCCGGCAAGACGCCTCGCCCAGATTTTTTCGGGCCGATTCGTGGCCATTTATGCCGGGACGGAACTCCTGGATTCAGCCGCGCTCCGGTTTCGGAATCAGATCGAGGAGAACGCAAAGGCCATTGCCTCCCACCATCTTCTCCCCGAAATGGACCACAATGAAATTCTCGGCTGGCGATTTCCGGCAGCGATTGTGCACCGTTCCGCCGCGCTCTTTCTGGGAGATGCCGAGGATCACCGCCGGATTCAGCTTCGGATGAAAATCACCAAGGATCTTCTCCGGAAGCAAGGGGTTCGCGTCGAAGAGATCGCTTCCCGAGGGAAGAGCCGGTTGGCCCGGCTTTTTTCGGTCATCTCCTTCGGAGACTGGGTGAGTTATTACCTGGCCCTCCTTTATCGGATTGACCCCACGCCGGTGGCGGTGATTGAATCGTTGAAGAGGCGGCTCGCCAGCCTCAAATTTTAATGCCATGAAGGCCGTTTTGCTTTGTGCTGGTTACGGAACCCGCCTTCTGCCTCTGACGGAGAATCAGCCGAAATCCCTCCTTGCGGTCGGCGGGAAGCCGATGATCGAACACCTCCTGGGAAAAGTGGAACCCGTTCCGAGGCTGGAAGGGGTCTTCGTCGTGACGAATTCCCGGTTTTATCCCCATTTCAAAAAATGGCTTGCCTCGAGGGAGGGTCGGCTCAAGGTTGAGCTCGTGGATGACGGCACCGAGTCGAACGAGACCCGGTTAGGCGCGGTGGAGGAGGAGCTCTATCAGGTCCGGAACCGCAGCAGCCA
>CAYJTI010000017.1:10317-13833 GCA_964373135.1 uncultured bacterium
AAGATCCGCGAAGATCTCCTCGTCGTGGCCGGAGATAATCTTTTTGAGTTTTCGCTGGAGGATTTCGTCCGCTTTGCCGAGTCGCACCGGCCGTGGGCGAGTCTCGGCGTGGTGGACGTGAAAAAGAGGGCGCTCGCCCGCCACTACGGGGTCGTCAAGATCGGAGAAGGAGACCGAATTGTGGAATTTATGGAGAAGCCGAAAAGGCCTCCTTCCACCTTGGTCTCGACGGGAATCTACTGGTTTCCCAGGGAGAAGGGAGATTTGCTTGACAGATATCTGGGTGAAAGCGATAATGCCGATCGTCTTGGGGATTACGTTCACTGGCTCCTCAAAACGGACCGTGTTTTTGCGTACCGTTTCCAGGGACGTTGGTTCGATATCGGAAGCCTCGACACTTACCGCGAAGCGGAGCAAATCTTCCAGAAAGGGCACGCATGAAAAGCAAAGAAAGACATCTTTTTACCTCTGAGTCGGTCACGGAAGGCCACCCCGACAAACTCTGCGATCAAATTTCTGACGCCATTCTCGACGCCTATCTCGCTCAAGACCCCATGTCGCGCGTGGCCTGCGAGTGCCTGGTGACGACCGGGACCTTAATCATTGCCGGGGAAATCACGAGCCGAGCCCGGGTCGATCTCCCGGACGTGGCCCGAGAAGTCATCAAAGAAATCGGATACACGGATGCCCGATTCGGTTTTGATTACAAAACCTGCGGGATTTTGGTCGAGGTCCAGCGGCAGTCGCCCGACATTGCCCTGGGGGTCGACCGGGGGGGGGCCGGCGACCAGGGGATGATGTTCGGCTATGCGACCAAACAAACCGAGGAGTTGATGCCGCTCCCCATCAGCCTGGCTCACAAGCTCGTCCGCCGCTTAGCCGAAGCCCGCAAAACGGGCGTTCTCAACTATCTTCGGCCGGACGGGAAGAGCCAGGTCACGGTGGAGTATGACGACGGCAATCCGATTCGGGTGGAGGCGGTCGTCCTGAGTACCCAGCATGACGGGGAGGTCACGCAGAAGACGATTGAAGGGGACCTCAAGAAGGGGGTGATTCAGGAAATCATTCCAAAGGAATATCTGGATGCTCAAACCAAGATCTACATTAATCCCACCGGCCGCTTTGAGGTGGGCGGGCCCCAGGGGGACACGGGACTCACGGGGAGGAAGATCATCGTCGACACGTATGGCGGCTATGGGGCGCACGGGGGAGGTTCCTTCAGCGGGAAGGACCCTTCCAAGGTGGACCGCTCCGCCTCTTACTTCGCTCGTTACTTGGCGAAAAATGTGGTGGCGAGCGGCGCGGCGGCCGAATGTGAGATTCAAATCGCCTATGCCATCGGCGTGGCTGAGCCGGTTTCCGTGATGGTGAATACCTTTCGGACGGGGACCGTTCCGGACGCCGAGGTTGCCAAGGCGCTTCGAGAACTTTTCGATTTCACACCCAGTGGCATCATCGAGAAGTTAAAACTTCGCCGCCCGATTTTCCGAAAGACCGCGGCCTACGGTCACTTTGGCCGCACGGAACCCGACTTCACGTGGGAAGCCCTCGACGGCGTCTCCAAGATCCAAAAAGCCCTCAAGCTGAATCCCCCGAAAAGCGTCTCGCCTCATGAAGTTCGACATCAAGAGCCGCTCCTTAGCGCCACCGGGAAGTAAGCGAATCCGGTGGGCGGAGCGCGGGATGCCGGTCCTCCGCTCTATCTCGGAAGGGTTTCGGAAGAGAAAGCCGCTCCGCGGGCTTCGGATTTCAGCCTGCCTCCACGTCACGACCGAAACCGCCAATTTGATGCGCACGCTCCGGGCCGGCGGGGCTGACGTAGTCCTTTGCGCCTCGAACCCTTTAAGCACGCAGGATGACGTTGCGGCGGCGCTCGTCGAGGAGGAGAGAATTCCCGTCTTCGCGAAAAAGGGAGAGGATGCAAAAACCTATTACCGGCATATTCGGTTCGCCTTGGACCATCATCCTCATATCACGATGGACGACGGGGCCGACCTTGTCTCCCAGCTTCACGGGAAGTTTAAGGCGTTGGCAAAGGGCGTCGTGGGGGGAACGGAAGAGACCACGACCGGGGTCATCCGTCTGAGGAGCTTGGAGCAAAAAGGTCTCCTTCTCTATCCCATCCTTGCGGTGAACGACGCGGATACGAAACACTTTTTTGACAACCGTTACGGGACCGGCCAATCGACCCTTGACGGGATTGTGCGGGCGACAAACGTTTTGCTCGCCGGCTCCGCCTTTGTGGTCGCTGGTTACGGATGGTGCGGCCGGGGCCTGGCGGCCCGGGCCCGGGGGATGGGAGCTCACGTCATCGTGACGGAGACTGACCCCCTTCGGGCGCTTGAGGCGGTGATGGACGGCTTTGAAGTGATGTCGATGAAGGAGGCCGCCCGCCGGGGCGATATCTTTGTCACGGTCACAGGGAATCTCAATGTCATCCGCCGGGAACATTTTCTCGCGATGAAAGACGGCGCCATAGTCGCCAATTCGGGACACTTCAATGCCGAGCTCGATCTTCCCGCCTTGAAAAAGTTGTCGAAGAAAAAACGCGTGGTGCGGGATTACGTAGAAGAATTTCTTCTTCGTTCGGGGAAGCGGATTTACCTTTTGGCGGAAGGGCGACTTGTGAATCTGGCGAGTGCGGAAGGGCACCCGGCGAGCGTCATGGACATGTCTTTCGCGAATCAGGCATTTTGTGTCGAGCTTTTGGCGCGTTCCGGACGGATGCTTGAGAAGCGGGTTTACAAGGTGCCGGCCTCAATCGACGAGAAGGTCGCCCGGCTCAAGCTTCAGGAGATGAACGTCTCGATTGACCGCTTCACCCCCGAGCAGAAAAATTACCTCGCCTCCTGGGAACTCGGGACCTAGCCTTCCTATTCGTTCGCCCGTTCGAGAAAGTAAAGGGCGGCCCCTGCAAATAAAAAGGCAAATAAAAAGGTATTGACAGTACTTTGATCTCATGGCTGTGCACCTTCTGTTTGTGCGGCGACTGGTTCCTTTGAGAACCCTATCGTAGCGTTGGGGGTGCCGAGCCTTTCATGAGATCAAACTTCGGTTAAAAAGGACACACGCGACACCAAGATTCCCATCGTGATGTTCACCGCAAGAGCCCAGGAGGAGGATGAAAAGCTTGGGCTCGAATGTGGCGCCGACGCCTACCTTACGAAGCCCTTTGAGGCCCAAACTCTTCTTGGCAAGATCGAAGCGTTGATGGGTCAATCCGGGACTTCACCGTAACTCGGCCCGGATCTGCTTCTTGAGCTTTGCCAAGTGATGGGCGTCTAGATCAAGTTCCGGAACCTCCCGGTATTCTTCAAGCAAGCTCTGGAATGTGAGGAGCGCTTGGGCGATGCCGTGGGTTTTGAGGAGGGCCGATACTTGCTTGAGATCGCTCGCACCGGATTGGAGGAGGGCCAGACAATCGATGAAGTCCTTCTCACCCTTGGGCGTTCGAGCCCGTTCGGCAAGGGTATGGATTTTAAGTGCAAGCAGATAATCGGGATGGAGGAGGGTAAA
>CAYJTI010000018.1:0-13413 GCA_964373135.1 uncultured bacterium
GTTAGAATGCACGCCATTACCAAAAGGGGGAAACGCTATGGCTGATGAGACGAAGAGCTCCCGCTATGATCCGAACTCGGACCCGGAAGTGCAGGAGGGAAAGTTTTTTGCCGCAATTGGTTACCTTTCGGTCCTCTGCTTTGTGCCCCTGCTTTTAAAGAAAGGGAACCGCTTTGCCCAATTTCACGGAAAGCAAGGGCTTGTGCTTTTTATCCTCGAGCTTGCCGCGAGCATCTTGAAGGCGGTCCCGGCCCTGGGGGACATCGTGTTTACACTCGCCTTTGTCGTGCTGGGGATCCTTTCCCTCGTCGGGATTGTGAAAGTGTTGATGGGGGAATCCTGGGAGATGCCAATCATTCAGGACATCGCGAGCAAGATCAGCCTCTAAACTCTGTCCTTTCATTGACTCCAACAGGAAAATGCGATTTCGAACTCAAAAAATTCGCTCCGAAGAGAGAAATTGGTCAGTCATTCTGAATCCGCTGAAGAGCGAACTGGACAAAAAGCGGGTTTCAGAAAAAATTTCTAAGTTTTTTGGGCTCTCCTTTGAAGAAGCGCGGGAACTCGTTCAGAGCACGCCCGTCATCCTTCTGGACGAGTTGCCGGAGCCGGTGGCCCTCCAGGCTCGAAGTCTTTTTCAAGAAGTCCGAGCGGACGCAGTCACCTTAACGAATGATTCCTTGGTCAAGCGCCGTTGTTATCGCGCCGTTTGGCCGGAGCCCCCGAGCCTTTCTTTTTTAGAGAACCCCGCTTCCCTTCGCGAGACGCCGGGCGAGGCCGTCCCTGAAATCCCTGTGGGCACGACCGTCGAAACGGTTTCTCCCCCTCCCGTCCCCGAGCCCTTGGACGCACGGCGCGAAGTAACCGATGAGCTTGAGAGAAAGTATCGTGACTTGGAGCAGCTCTACGAAGAACGGACCCGGGAGTTCCGGGAGCTCAAACAGAATTTGGAGAAAGAAATTCCTTGGGAAGAACGCTTTGCCCATCTGAAGGAAGAGTCTCATGAAACCAAGGCGATCCTCGAGGAAAAGCGTCTCCGTCGGGAAAGAGAATGTGAGAGTTTGAAGACCCCACTCAAGCAGATGGCGGCTTGGCAGGAATAGGCGCTCTATTTGGAGCGACAGGGCGAAGAACTCTTAAAAAGACTGAAAGATCTCGAATCCGCAAGGGAGGCCGGGGAGCGTTTGATGAAGGAGCGGTCTGAGGAGGTCGCGGTCTGGCGTGAGAAATATCACACCCTGGCGCAAAAGTCCGAACGCTTCGAAAGCCTTTATGAGGAGGAGCGAAGGCGGAGGGAAAAAGTCGAGGAATCCTGGCGGGAATCGACCGGCGCCTTTGAGGAAGCGAAGAAAAACCTTGACCTGCTGAAAGAGGAAACGGAACAATGGCAAAAGAAATCTCTGGAGCTCGAGGAGAATCAGAAGCGGTTGGAAAAGGAACAGGCCCATCTCTCCGAAGGCTATGAATCGGAGCTCAAGCGTCTCAGGGAAGAAAATCGGGAAATGGCCGCCCAGCTCGAATCGGCTCAAAGGCAGGTCAAGGATTTTATGTTTCGGATCGAACAGCAGGAGCTGATTGAAAAACGGACCCGACTCGCCAACGAGCTGGGCGCGAAGGAAACTCGACTCCATGAGCTCATTCTCGAAACGGACCGCTTCCGCCAGGAAATCCAGGACCGGGAGCTTCAAGTCCAGAGCTTGTCAGGCGAACAGGCGGAAATCGAAAGGCAGATTCTAGAGATCAAGCAAGGCCAGCGTCATCTCCTCGAACAGAGCAAGCATAAGGAAAAGTCGGCCCGCGTTCGGCGGCCGGGGCACGAATCTCAGGGGGCCGTTGACTGAAGCCATGATTGAGATGATTTTGAATAAGATCAAGATCGACGAATCCCGCAATGACCAGGTCATTGTGCTCAAGGAGAGAGAGGGAAGCCGGCTTCTTCCCGTGGTCATCGGCGTCGCCGAAGTCAATGCCATCAAGTTGAAATTGAGCGGGATTAAACCCCCCCGGCCTTTGACCCACGATCTTCTTCTGAATATTATTGAGAACCTTCAGGCGAAGCTCGTGAAGATCGTTATCGACAAGCTCCAGAACAACACCTTCTTCGCCAAGCTCTGCCTCGCGGTGAATGGAAAGGAAATTCTGATTGACGCCCGCCCCTCGGATTGTGTGGCCGTGGCGCTTCGGGCCGGCGTACCGATTTACGTAGACGAAAAAGTTCTCGGGGAAGCAGGCGTGACCGACTTCTAAATGGGAAGTTCTTCCTCCCTCAGAGACGTCCTCATCATTGGCGGAGGCGGAGCCGGACTCACCGCGGCCCTTTACACCTCCCGGGCCAAGCTTTCCACCCTCCTTTTCGAGAAACTCGCTCCCGGCGGTCAGATTGCCCTGACCGATCTGGTCGAAAATTACCCCGGCTTTCCGGAAGGGGTCAGCGGGACCGAAATTTCTGAACGGATGGAGGAGCAGGCGAAGCGATACGGCACCGAAGTCCTCTATGAAGAAGTTCAAGCAATTGAGAAAAAAGACGGCCATTTCCTCATCCGGACAGAGGACGACGCCTACGAATCCCGGACGGTGATTATCGCGAGCGGCGCCTCCTACCGGAACTTGGGTGTGCCGGGAGAGCGGGAGCTGACCGGCCGGGGCGTCTCTTACTGTGCGACTTGTGACGGTGCATTTTTTAAGGAAAAAGAAATCGTCGTGGTGGGCGGAGGGGATTCCGCGATGCAGGAGGGGCTTTTTCTCACCCGCTTTGCGACGCAACTCACGGTGGTTCACCGGCGCGACAAACTCCGCGCCAGTCCCATTCTTCAAGAACGCGCCCTCAAGCACCCCCAAATGAAATTTGTCTGGGACACGGTCGTCACTCAAATCCTCGGTGACAAAAAGGTCGTCGGTGTGAAGCTGAAGAATTTGAAGACTGGCGGCGTTCGCGATTTTAAAACCGACGGCGTCTTTGTTTTTGTCGGGCATGACCCGAATACGGGCTTTTTGAAGGGACTGGTGGAGTTGGACGAGAAAGGCTACGTGAAGGCCGGAGATGATCTTCAGACGAATGTCCCCGGGCTTTTTGCCTGCGGGGAGGTCCGCGCGGGCGCGGTGAAACAGCTGGTTTCCTGCTGCGGGGAGGGATGCGAAGCGGCGCTGGCGGCCCAAGCCTATTTGGAGAATTTGGAATGAGGAAATTTCGTTCTATTTCTTTTTTGTTTCTCCTTCTGATGCCCCTGGGAAGCTGCAATGGGAACCCTGGCGGCGGATGCCAACTTCCAGGGCTTTCTTCGTCGTATCAGCTCTTGGGTTCGCAGGCTCCAAATTTCCGGCTGCCGAACCTGGCCGGGGAAGTGGTCGAGCTTTCGAGTGTCGTGAATGAAAAACCCACCCTGCTTGTCTTCTGGGCGAGTTGGTGCCCCACCTGCCGTGAGGAGGTTCCGATCTTGAACGAGTGGGTTGAGAAATATCCGGGGCTTCAAATCGTGGGGATTAACGTTCAGGAACCGGCCGAGCGCGTCAAGGCGTTTGCCGAGAAAGAAAAATTGCTTTACCCCATTCTCTTGGACCAAGAGGCCGAGGTCGCGCACCAATATGGCTTGGTGGGAATCCCGGCCTCAATTCTGACGACAAGAGGGGGAAGGATTATTTACTACGGCTTCGCCCTTCCGAGAAATATCGAGCGCCTCATTCAGGAGTAAGTCGCCCCTGTCTCCCTTGCTCGGTGCCCATCTGTCCATCGCCGGGGGTGCCGCCCGTGCGGTGGAACGGGGAAAGGCAATTGGCTGCGAGGCGCTCCAAATTTTTACGAAGAATAGCAGCCAATGGAAAGGGAAGCCGCTCTCGGACGAAGAAGCGGGCGAATTCAAGCGGGCCCTCGTTTCAAATCAAATTTCTGCGGCCTTTGCCCACGACGCTTACCTCATCAATCTCGCGAGCCCCGAGGCGGCCCTCCTTGAAAAGTCCCGGCGGGCTTTTGTCGACGAAATGGAGCGGGCGGAGAAACTCGGGCTTCGCTACCTCGTTCTTCATCCGGGCGCTCACCTGGAAAGCGGAGAGGGTGTCGGGATTCGCACGGTCGCGGAGAGTTTCGATTGGATTTTTAAGCAAACGCCTCGTTTTCAGGTTGAGGTCTTGATTGAGACCACGGCGGGCCAAGGGTCAAATTTGGGATATCGGTTTGAACACATTCGTTCGATTTTGGAGCAGACGGAAGAAGCCGGTCGGCTGGGGGTCTGCATTGATACCTGTCACCTCTTCGCCGCCGGTTATGACCTTCGGACCCGGAAAGGTTTTAAAGAGACGTTCGAGGCCTTCGATCGCACGGTCGGCGTTTCAAGAATCAAGGCGTTTCACTTAAATGATTCAAAGAGGCCCTTTGGTTCCCGCGTCGACCGGCACGAACATATCGGAAAGGGATTTCTGGGCCTCGAGCCCTTTCGCTGGATTTTAAACGACCCGCGTTTTCAAGGGCTTCCCATGGTTCTCGAAACCCCGAAAGGAAAGGACGACGCTTGGGACCGGATGAATCTGGCGACGCTTCGGAGTCTTCTCCCATGAATCGAAGCCGCCTCGCTATCCCTATTTTTGTTTTTTTGTTACTCCTTTTCTCGACGCCTTCTGGACAGGCGGCGGCCCCGCTTCCCTTTGACCATTCTGACTGGGACAAATTCCTGAAGCAGTTTGTGAATGAAAAAGGAGAAGTCAATTACCGGGCCGCCCAAAAAGACCCGAGAAATTTGTACGCCTATCTGAGAAAGCTGAGGAAGATTCCAAATCTGGAATTCATGAGCTGGCCTCGAGAGGAGAGCATCGCGGTTTGGTTGAATGCCTACCACGCCGGACTGATTAAGATGATTCTGAAGCACTACCCCGTCCGGCGTGTGACAGACATTCCCGGCATTTGGGAGCTTCCGGCGGTGGCGATTGGGAAACGCCCCTACAGTCTTAACCAAATTCAAGACGATGCCCTCCTGCAAGGTTTTCGGGATGAAAAGCACCTCTTTGCCCTCTCGTCGGGGGCGAAGAGCTCCCCCCGGCTTCTCCGGGAGGCCTATGTCGGACCGCGCCTGGAGGGCCAGCTTTACCTAGCCGCTCGAAGTTTTGTGAATGACAGCCAAAGGAACCGAATCGAGCCGGTAGAAAAAAAGGTCCTCCTCTCCAGGATTTTCCGGTGGTATGGGCGTAGTTTCCTCCTGAACTGGGGCCAGGCTGCCGATGAAAACCCTTGGAACCCTCAGGAATCGGCGGTGTTGAGCTTTATGGTCCATTACTTGGATGATGCTAAGAAGGTGGACTATCTCCGCGAGGGGGATTTCAAGGTGAAATACCAGGATTTTGACTGGCGTTTGAATGACTGGCAGGCTTGACATTGCTGGGCGATATCCGTAAGATACGGCACGATTTTAGGTTATGAAAACCAACCCTTTGGCCATTATCCAGGCGGGCGGGAAACAGATTCGGGTGGAGCCCAACCAAGTCATTGATGTAGAAAGGCTTAGGATAGGCGACCACCAGAAAGAGGTTCTGCTCGACAAAGTCCTCCTCCTTCGAAAGGGAGAGTCCTACGAAGTCGGGAACCCTTACGTCAAAGGGGCCCTCGTTATCTGCGAAACGATGCACGAGATCAAAGGCCCAAAGAAAATTTCCTTCAAGATGAGACGGCGGAAGAATTACCGGCGGAAAAAAGGCCACCGGCAGCTCCATTCACGGCTTCGGGTGAAGGAGATCCGGATTCCCGAAGAGTGACCCATGGCACACGTCAAAGGACAGGGGAGCACCCAAAACGGCAGAGATTCACAGGCGAAGCGGCTCGGCATCAAGTGCTTTGGGGGTCAACATGTCTTTCCCGGAGAAATTATTCTTCGTCAGAGAGGAACCCGCTTTAAGGCGGGGTTTTTCGTCGGCCAAGGAAACGATTACACCTTGTTCGCCCTTCGGGAAGGGACGGTCGAATTTCGAGGCAACCGAACGGTTCACATCAACCCGTTAAAGAAATAATCAGTCCCAAATCCTCCGTTCATCCGCACTCTTGAAAAGTGAAGGGGTCGGAAGATTTGGGATTTTATTTTTTTGAGCATGGAACGCATGGTTGACGAGGCCAAAGTCACGGTCAAGGCGGGAGACGGGGGAAAAGGGTGTGACAGCCGCATCCGCCTTTCCGAAAAGAAGTTGATGCCGACCGGGGGAGAGGGGGGCGACGGCGGCGAGGTCATCATCCGGGCGGATTCGAATGTGAGAAGCCTGAAGGAATTTCTCTATCACCGGCATTTCGTGGCGGAATCAGGCGGGCCTGGCGGGAGCAGTGGCAAGAAAGGAAAACGGGGAAAGGGAGTGACCCTTTTGGTCCCGTGCGGGACCGTCGTCACTGAAAGCGGCAGGAACTTTCTCGTTCGGGACCTCGTGCGTCCCGGGGACGAGGTGGTGGTCCTCGAAGGGGGACGAGGAGGGATGGGGAATGAAGGGCGGCGAACCGCGCAGCCGGGGAAAAAGGGAGAAAGTCTCGAAATCGTTTTGACCTTAAAGATTCCGGCTGAGGTTTTTTTGCTCGGTCTTCCGAATTCGGGCAAATCAAAACTCCTGAATCGTCTGACGCGCGCTCACTCGAAGGAAGAAAGCTACCCCTTTTCCACCCGCATTCCGCAGCTGGGGAGCTACGAAACTTCGGATTACCGACGGATTCTTCTTTGTGAACTCCCGGCCATTTATCGGGAATCTTTTTCCGGGAAAGGCCTGGGGGCGAATTTTCTAAAGCACCTGGAGCGAGCGAGAATGATTCTTTTCGTTCTCGACCCCCTCAGTGCCTTTGCTTCATCGTTGAAGGAGGGCTACGACATTCTTCGCGAAACGCTTGAGAAATTTCAACCGGCTCTTCTCGGGATTCCCCACACGGTGGTCGTGAATAAAATGGACTTGAAGGAGGCTCGAGACCGAGTGGAAAGGGAAAAGTTTCGGCCCGGAATCCCGCTTTTCTTGGTTTCTGCCGAAACGGGAGAGGGTCTTGAGGCGTTGATGGGCACCGTGACGGATTCCCTGAAAGGGATTGAGGTTCCTCGAGGAGCCACGGGATGAGGGCGGTTCGCCAAGCCGAGCGGATTGTCGTGAAGGCGGGGACGAGCACCTTGACCTCCGGAAAAGGACGATTCTCACCCGAGCGATTTGCGGAAATCGGACAGGAAGTTTTCTCCTTAATTCATGCCAAACGGGAGGTGATTCTGGTCAGCTCAGGGGCCATCGCCCTCGGCATGGAGGTCCTTCAATTCAAGCGCCGCCCGACGGAACTCGGGAAACTCCAGGCCTGTGCCGCCGTGGGGCAGGGAAAATTGATGCGGGCCTACGAAGAATTTTTTTCGCGGCGGGGAGTTCATACGGCCCAAATCCTGTTGACCCGTGACGCGCTCGAGTCGCGAAGCCGTTTTCTCAATGCCAAACATACCTTGGATGAGCTTTTCTCGATGCAGATTTTGCCGATTGTGAATGAAAACGATACGGTGGCCACTGAAGAGATTGCCTTTGGCGACAATGACCTTCTCTCCATCTGGGTCGCGAATTTAGTTCGGGCGGATCTTGTCATTCTCCTTTCCGATGTGGACGGTTTCTTTCTCAGGGATGGTTCGCGCCTCCGTGTCGTCGAAGGACTCGCGCAGATAGACAAGAACTTGGTTCCCCATCTCCAGGACCGAAAGAAAGAGCAGTCGGTGGGCGGGATGCGGGCCAAGCTCGAGGCGGCCCGTTTGGCCAGGCAGTCGGGAATTCCGCTCCTTCTCGTGAACGGGCATGAGAAGGGGATTCTCGAGAAGGTGTTCCGGGGAGAAGATGTGGGAACTCTTTTTCTCCCGACAGCGCGCAGGAGGACTCCGCGGGAAAATTGGATTGCCTTCTCGGCCCCCAAGAGGGGAACAATTGTCGTCGACCGCGGAGCTTATGAAGCGCTCACCGAGCGGGGCAAGAGCCTTCTGGCGCGGGGAATCCTGCGCTGTGAAGGAAAATTCAGCCGGGGCGATGTCGTCGAATTATTCTGCGACAACCACGTTTTCGGCCGCGGCGTCAGTGCTTACGCCAGTGACGAACTTTTTAAAATCGCGGGGAAGAAGACGGATGAAATCGAAACGGCCTTGGGCTATAAGTATAAAGACGAAGTGATTCACCGAAACGACTTGGTGCTTTGGGGAAATTAAAACGAGATGGGCACGTTACGTTCTTATGTCCTCACGGTCGCTCGGGAAGCGAAGGGGGCGTCTCAAATCCTTGCCGGCGAGACCAGCGCTCGCAAAAACCGCGTTCTCCTTGGAGTCGCGCGATTGCTTGAGAAGGGAAGAGAGAAACTTCAGCAGGAGAATCAGAAGGACCTGAGAAAGGCCGAGAAAGAGGGGTTGAGCGTCCCCCTCATCGACCGCCTCGCGCTCACGCCGAAGCGGATTGAAGAGATGGCCGAAGGGGTTCACGCCGTGGCCCGGCTTGAAGACCCCATTGGAAAGGTTCAAAAGAGCTGGCGGCGGCCGAATGGGCTTCGAATTTCGAAAGTCACGGTCCCGCTCGGCGTTATTTTCATCATTTATGAGTCCCGCCCGAACGTCACTTCGGAATGTGCCTCTCTGGCGCTGAAGAGCGGCAACGCCGTCATCCTTCGAGGAGGGAGGGAAGCGTTTTATTCGAATCAGGCCCTCGTCGCGGTTTACCGGGCGGCCCTCCGAAAATATCATTTGCCGAAGGCCTGCGTCAGCCTGGTCACGAATCCCGACTACCGGGTGGTGGACGAATTTCTTCAATTGGAAGCGTGGTTGAATCTCGTGATTCCACGCGGGGGGGAGGCCTTGATTCGACGCGTGGCGCGGAAGTCAAGAATTCCCGTGATTAAACATTACAAAGGGGTCTGCCACCTATACGTGGATGAGAAGGCGGACCTCAAGAAGGCCTTGCGGATTGCCTTCAACGCGAAGTGCCAGCGGCCCGCCACCTGCAACGCGATGGAAACCCTTTTGGTCCATCAGAAAATCGCGCCCCGTTTTCTGCCTGTCCTTGGAAGAGAGCTTCAGAAGGCGGGCTGTGAGGTTCGTGCCGACCGGCCAAGCCGCCGCCTCCTTCCTTGGGCGAAAGCGGCACGGGAAGGGGATTACGGTCAGGAATTTTTGGACAAGATTCTTGCGGTGCGGGTCGTGCCAAATCTTGAGACGGCCCTCACTCATATCCAGACGTATGGCTCCGCCCACACGGATGGGATTGTGACCGAAGATCGGACCCGGGCCCGTCTCTTTGTCGAAAAAATTGACTCGTCCTCAGTGATGGTAAATGCCTCAACTCGATTTTCGGACGGCTTTCAATACGGCTTCGGGGCCGAGATTGGAATTTCGACCGATAAAATCCACGCGCGCGGTCCGATGGGGCTCGAGGGATTGACGTCCTACAAATACATCGTCGAAGGAAGCGGCCAAATTCGGGAGTAATCTCTAACCGCTCATGAGAATCGGAATTCTCGGGGGAACGTTCGACCCCCTCCACCGGGGGCACTTGGCGCTCGCCCGAGAATCTGAAAGGCAATTTCAACTCGACAAAATCCTTTTCATTCCCGCCAATTTGCCGCCCCACAAAAAGGGGGAGGCGGTGGTCACCCCCGCAGCGTTTCGTGCGCGAATGGTCGAACTCGCGATTGTCGGCGAACCCCGTTGGGAAGTGAGCGATCTGGAGCTCCGCCGGCCGGGCGTTTCCTATTCGGTCGACACCCTTCGGGCGCTAAAGCAGATTTACCCGGACCCGTCCAAACTTTTTTTCATCGCCGGTGCGGATTCGTATGTGGAACTGAAAACCTGGAAAGACCCCGAGGAAATTCTCCGGCTCTCGGAATGGATTGTGGCCCCTCGTGCTTCCGTTCGATTGCCGAAGGCGCTCCCTCCTCGAATCCACTGGCTCCTGATGGCCCCGATCGAAATCTCCGCTTCGGAATTAAGGGAAAAGATCGGCCGGGGAGAGGATTGTTCGAAATGGATTCCGGGGAGCGTTCTTGATTACCTCCAGGGGATGAAACTCTATTCGAACGAAAAGAAATGACGGAAGGTCTTCATTTACTGCTGCTCGCGGCGCTTCTTTTCCTGGCCGCTTTTTTCGCGGCCTCGGAGACGGCCCTCTTTTCTCTCACCCGAATCGAAAGGCGCCGCATCTTAGAGAGCCACCCTCACTTGGGACGATTGGTGGATGACCTCTTGACGCATCCTCGGCGGACCCTCGTGACCCTTCTCATTGGCAATAACGTGGTTCACATTGCGGCGGCGGCCCTGGTGACCTTGACGGGCCTTCAATACCTGGATGCGAAAGGGGTCAGTCTTTTGGTCTTTCTTTTTACGGTCGCGTTGATGTTCTTCTGCGAAATCCTCCCGAAGGTGTTTGCGGTGCGAAACAATGAGGGCTTGGCGCTCGCGGTGGCACCCGCCCTTGAAGTGATTGCGGGCCTCCTCTTTCCGATTCGCCGGGTTGTCCAGTCATTGAGTGATTGGGTCCTTGGTTTCCTCCTCGAAGGCCAGAAAGAGTCGACCGGTCTCATTTCGACTCAGGAATTGAAACTTCTTGTGAAGATCGGAGAGGAAGAAGGGGTCTTGGACCGGAACGAGCGGCGGATGATTCAGAAGCTTTTTGAGCTGGGGGAAAGGCCCATCCGCTCGATTATGACCCACCGGACCGAGGTAGCCGCCCTTCGTCTGGGGGACCCGTGGGAAAAGCAGGTGCAGGCCATGAAGAAATTTCACTTCTCCCATTTTCCGGTCTACCAGGATTCACTCGACCAAATTGCAGGGGTGGTGGCGACCGAGGAAGTGATTTTAGGCGGCGGCGAGGACCTCGGAAAATTTTTGAAGCCCTCCCTTTTTGTCCCGGCCTTCAAGCGGATTGACGAGCTGCTCCGGGATTTTCAGAAAACCGGCGACCGGTTCGCTGTCTGCGTGGATGAATTTGGGGGAACGGCGGGAGTCGTGACCCTCGAGGATATTCTCGAAGAGATCTTTGGCGAATATTATGACGAGTACAGCCAGCCGGAGTCTCAGGTCCGCGACTTGGGCGGCGGGGAATACCTCGTGGACGCGAAAATCCCGCTGGTTCAGTTTAACGAGTTCTTCGGTTGCGGGCTTCGTTCGAAGGAGGCCACGACCTTAAGCGGCCTGATTCTTGAGCGATTAGGCCAGGTCCCCAAAAAAAATGACGTTCTGGAACTTCCGAATTTCACCTTTCGGATTCATGACACCGTCAAACAGCGTATCCTCAAAGTGGGGGTGAGGCGGAAGCGATGATTTGGCTGCTTGGGCTTGCAATTTGCCTGATTCTTTCCGCCTTCTTTTCCGCTACGGAAATGGCCTTTCTCTCGACGGACCGCGTCAAGTTGAGGGACGAAGCGGAGCAGGGAAATCGGCGGGCGAGCCGGTTACTTACCCTTTACCGTGATTCTCGGGAATTTCTCACCACGATTCTCATCGGGAATAACCTGGTCAATGTCAGCGCCGCCTCGATTCTCGCCTTCTATCTAGAATCTCGATTTTCAATTCAGAATGAATGGGTCGTGACCGCAATCTTGGCCCCTGTCCTCATCGTCTTTTCGGAAATCGTCCCCAAGGGTTACGGACGATTGCGCGCCCGAGGGCACCTTTTCGAATACACCCCGTTGATTCTTTTCTTCTCAAAGTTGTTTGCCGAGCCGAGCCGATGGCTCTTGGCGGCCGCCAAAATTTTCCCCGGCGGGGGAGGGGAGGCGAAGGAAAAGAATATCTTTGTGAACGAGGACGAATTCCGGTTCTTGATTGAAGAGAGCGTCCGTCACGGGGTTCTCGAGGAGCACGAGAAGCAGCTCGTGGAGCGAATCCTTGATTTTGAGCGGATTCCAATCGAACGGGTCCTGATTCCAGTCGAAAAAGTCCCCCGGATTGAACTCTCGGAGAAAGTGGGCCGTGCCAAGGCGTGCGCGCGAGAATCCGGCTCCAAGGTCATGCTGGTTTATGAGGAAATTCCGAATATCGTGATTGGAATGATTTATGTGTTCGACCTTCTCTTCGAGGCGCAAGAGGAGGAAGGGCTCCGCGCCTACCTCCGTTCTCCAATTTTCCTCCCAAAGGAAACGAGTCTCGAAAAGGCCTTTCTGACCCTCCAGGAGAAGCGGCAATCTTTCGCCGTGGCGACGGATGCCCGGGGAGAGGTCATCGGCCTCGTCAATATCGAGCGCCTCCTCGCGCTCTAGCTCTATTAGGTAGGTCACACTTCAGTGTGACCTACCTCGTGTGACCTGCTTCCAAAAAAAAGAGTTGACACCCGAACGGAGGCCCCCTACAATTTGAAACTGAGATTCATTCTCAATCACTCAATGACGCAGCGTTTCAGATTCAGAAAAGTTCTAGTAAGCCGCTTGACAAATTCCGGGCCGGTTTCCTCCTCACCCCTGACCCTCTCCCCCAAAGGGGGAGAGGGGAGAGTGAGGGGGTTAAAACGGGGTAAGAATTTATCAAACGGGGTACTGGTTCGCGTCCTTTTCCTCCTCACGGGGGCGGCCGGCCTTGTGAGTTTCGGTGTCGTTTCCCTTCAGGCCGAGGAGGGCTACCACGACCATGCGGCGGCGCACGGAGGCTATTTTGGGGATGCCGGCAATCTTTACCATTATGAGGTATTGCTCGAGGAAGGCCGCGGGCTGAAGCTTTATCTCTATGATGAAGAGGCGCGCCCCATGAAAGTGACCAAGGTTCCGGCCCGGTGGACGATTTCTCCGGACGGAGAGAATCCGGTTCAGGGTCCGTTCCAGGAAGGGGAAGAGGGTGAATTTTATCGGGGCGAGCTCCCCGCGAACGGGGCGGGAGACCTTCATCTTTTGATTGAGGTTGAGAAAGCGGGGAAGTGGGTGCCGCTCGAGTTTTACCTTCCGGAGAAAAAGTCATGAATCCGATGGCCTTTTCGAGTTTTTTGATTGTTTTTCGGGAAACACTCGAGGCGGCCCTTGTGGTTGGAATCATTCTCACCTTTCTCGTCAAAACGAAGGCCGAGGAATATGTCCGGCATGTGGTCTCAGGGACATTGGCGGCCCTTGGGGCAAGCGCTGTCGTGGCGGTCATCTTTGAGTTAACGGTTGGGACGTTTGAAGGCCAAGCCGCAGAAATCTTTGAAGGGGCCGTTGCCTTAACCGCCTCAGCGGTTCTGACCTACATGATTTTCTGGATGCATCGGCAGTCTTCCCAAATCCGGCCTCAGATGGAGGAAGAGCTGCGGGCCGTCCTGACGCGAAGGGATGTGGTGGCGCTCTGGAGTCTCGCGTTTTTTACGGTCTTGAGAGAAGGGGCCGAAACGGTTTTGTTCTTGAAGGCAGCGGCCCTTCAATCGGAAGGAACCGTCTCTGCGCTCGGAGGAATTGGAGGGTTTTTCCTGGCCGTGGGCCTGGTGACTGCAATTTATTGGTTGGGGAAGCGG
>CAYJTI010000019.1:0-985 GCA_964373135.1 uncultured bacterium
AGCGCGGCACTCCTCCGTCCTCGGGCCGGTTGGGCCCGAGGGCCGAGGTGCGGAGTGAGGGACCGAGAAAGAATAGGTCTGAGGAAGCGGAGAAAATTTCCCATCTGGTTGAGGTCTACTTCGGGAAAATCCAAGAGGCGATTCGGGCAAAAGAGTTTCTCGAGGCCATCGGTTTGGTCGTTGTCCTTCGTAAGACACTTGGAATGCTCCAGCGAAAGCTTAGTCCCGGGGATCAGAGCCTTCTTGATGCGGCCATTGAAACCATTGCCGAGGCAACGGGTCTCGCCCGGGAGAAACTCGAGATGAAGGTTTCCCCCGGACTCGCTCACGCCCGCGCCGTTCAATTTTCTGAGGCGATCCGAAGGCTGAATCCGAGAGAAATCCCTGCCGATCGGGAAGTCCTTCACCTCCTTCGAGTTATTTTCGAAGAATTAGAGGAGCTTCAAGACATTGCTGACCTTGGAGAAGTCCTGTGGCGAGCCCTCCCCTCGCCTGACCATCTGAATTACCTGCTGAGCCAGCTCAACGTGCAAGGGCGCGGGGGGGCCCAAATCATCGCCGAGATTTATAACGAGGCGCATGGGGAGGAGGGCGATGTGAATCGAAAATTTACGGAAGCGATTCTCAAGACAGAAAAGGACCAGACCCTCCACGAACTCCTTTCCTTTGCATTTTACATCGATGAGGAAACAGGTAAATTCCTTTTCCCCGGGTTGGCGCCCCTTGTAATGGAGATTGCTTTTGACCCCGTCTTTCCGAGACTTCGCTGGGATTCCAGGGGAAAACGATTGAAGCCGAGCGAGGAGTACGAAGCTGCCCTGACGGAGGAAATCGTTAAAGCACTCGGTGACCTCCAGGAGGGAAGCCGCCGGGCGAGGGAAACGGCACGTCAAAATCTTCTGAGCTTTGCCGAAAATGGGTCGTCCCATCGGATTAAAACGGCGCTTCAGTCGGCTTCGCTCTCCAATACGGTCAAGGATGAACT
>CAYJTI010000019.1:995-12975 GCA_964373135.1 uncultured bacterium
GGAGCAACCAAGCCACGCGATCTTCCAATCGAAGGAAGAAATTTTAAAGGCATTCACTTTGCGGTCCATTTTTTAACTGAGAATACAAAAGCATTGTTGGACAGCCAAGAATTTCCGCCAAAAGGCGCAGCGGACTTCGGCCCGACGTGCTTTGTGGCGGGCCGAGGTGCGGACTACCAGTTTAAATGAATCGCTTGAGCTGGCCTCGAGAATGCTCGCAATGCTTTATGGAAAGGAAAATGTCGAGGTGCGGCCTGCGTCGGTTGCCGACTCTCGCCCCCAGCCTTCGGTGATTGAGCTCAGGGTCGAAGTGCCTTGGGAGAATGCAGGAAATGCGGGGCTGATGCTCGACATCGCAGCGGAGGAAATCATTGTGCGCCAACATCCCGAATATTGGGTTAATTACGATCTGGCGGGAGAAGGAATTCGACTCGGGCATAGTCTCCCAAAATCAGGAGACCCGGCGCTTCGGACGCAAATTTCGATGGAGCTGATTCTCCAGAAGGATCTAGAGACTTCTCCCACGGCCGCCGGTGTCTACCGAACCACTAAAGAGAATCTATTAAGAGCCCGCTCCATGCGGAAGGCGTCGCACGAAGAGCGAGACCGCGATCTTGAGAGGAGAGAGAAGAAAAATCCCACCCTCACTCGTGAAGAACTCGATGCCAGAACCTTTTGGGAGGCGCTTGAGCCCGAGGTGAGGGGGGCAATCCGAATCCTGAGACAGAAGGGAATCAGCACGACCAGTTCCGGCTGGTATGGCGAGCCTTATCCGGTCTATTCGGTGATTGACGGTCACGGAATCACGCCGGAACAGGCCGAGGCCGTTGAGAAGTCCGGCTTGGCCAAGGTCACCCATCGATCTCCCATCGATTCAGATCCCCGAGAGCCGGCTCAATTCATTGAGGGGGGACTGAACCACATCTGGTTTCCAATTCGCGGCCAGACTCGGAAAGAGATCAAGACACGATGGGATGAAATCGCCCGGCTCACCCCGTCGAATCGGGAAGAAGGGGACAGTCCACTTAAAGGGGACAGGGATAAAGGGACCGCCCGCGCCGAGGTGCGGAGCAAGGACGCTGAGGAATTTCCGGAATTTGAAGTTACGAGTTCTGAATTTAAAATCCTTTATGCCGCACTCCTCGAAATTCTTCTGTCCAAGCAGGTGAGCAAATTAGGATTCGTTTTATTGAAACCGGGACAAACTGAAACAATCACCGCAAAGGGGGTTATGACCCAAAGTGAGCCGTTAACATTGGAAATCCTCGATCTTCATGCCAAAAGACTTTTTGTGAGTGACGCCAAAAGGGAGAACGACGCAAGAAATCAGGGAGTTCTGGCTCAGATTGGAGGGGAGCTTTCGGAGACGGACCGGCTCAAAAGAGTCGAGGCTCTTAAGGCGCTTACCGGAATGGTGGTCTCGGATGGCGGGTCTCTTCGTCAGGCGGTGAACCGGTTTGCTCAAAGCAGGGTTTCGGACATTCTTCGGCACTTTGCGAGACCTCTCAGGTATGTTACAGGCGAACGCCAGAAACTTAAATTTGTGATTGCGCTTTCAATTATCAAGCAAGCGAGGGATTCATCTATTCCGATAGTGATAGTCAACGCACCCACAGGAAAAGAGTTGGCTTGGATTCTACACCGGTATCTGCTTATCTTCAGGATGGGGGGTGAAGAGGATGACATAGATCCGAAGTTAACCCGCAGAGATCCGAAGTTAACCCGCAAAGAAAGGTTCCTTCGTTATTTCAAAAGGGTCCGGAGCGAAATGGCACCGAGAGACTTCATAGTCCTTCAAACTATGATTGAGCGCTCACCCGGCTTCCCTCAACTTTGGCTTGCCCTCGAACTTCTCAAAAAACGCCTCGGAGGAGGAAACGGCCAGCCCGGCGTTGCTCTCACTTCCTATACAGCAAAAGCGCTGATCGAGCTCCTCGAACAACAAGAAATTATTCCCCGCTCCGAGGTGCGGAGCGACCCGCCCAATGTTAAATCGAGAGGGACTTCACCCAAGGTCAGTGACAATCCAAAAATCAAAGCGATCTGGGACCGCCAGACTGAGTTCAATCTCAATCTGTTTGATTATGTGGTCCATTTGTCCCTCCTCACGCAAAACCATGGAAGCGTTACTAATTTTCCCGACTCAGAGCTTAAAAAGTTAATTTCTCGGTTCAATTTTTATGATGACGAAGAGATTGATTCAGTACCAATCGCTCCTCTAGATCCACTTAGATACTACCTGACAGTATTCGGCCCCAGCCTTTTTCTATTCGGTAGACCCGCGATGGTTCAAAAGGAGTTCATCTTAAAAGCTCTCGCCAACTTTTTAGTTTTGGTTTCATTCCAGCGGGCATTAAAGAGCTTGGAGAATCCAACGGATAGGAAGTTTGTATCTACCGAAATCAAGAATGACCAAGAAATATTACCGGCCGGAAAAGATTACGGCGAGTTCCTTTTGGAGAAAGCAATAGGCCCCTTTATTTCTTTTGAGGGATATGAGCGTTTGTTCGTGCAATCTGACGAAGATGCTTCTAGTTTATTCGATTATCTTCTGGACGTTCTAAGACCTCTTTTTCTTAAAAGCGAGAAGGTCACCAATGGCATGGGACAATCGTTTCAGGATCCCCTTATCAAGCGGAACTTCGTTGATGAACTGGATTTTCTAAGTCTTGCCATTGGGAAGGATACAGTCTTTTTTCAAGATCTTGACCCATCTCGCTTCTTGGGTGAGGGTGAAGTTCAATCGAAATATCATCTTGCCCCCGGTTACGAGGCTTTATTCGATGAAGATTTTTTCAAAGACCCAAATTGGTATCTGGGCTCAAAGGGAGAGCCTTATGCAGCTGAATCAATGGTTATCAACCGGATTGCCCTACCAAAGTTGCTTGCCGGCGGCCCGTCGAGTGCTTTCAAAGACCCACTTCTACCTGGGGAACATGAAGAGAAAGTCAGGGCTATAAAGTTAAAGAATGGTGAGAAAGTCTTTGTAAAGCGTGTTGACGTGCTTCGCAGTCGGTTCCCCGAAGAGGAAATTCTGCAGGCAGACAAGGCTCATCGGGCGCTTCAGAAGCAGAATGTCCGCTATCACGCGCAAGAGTTTATCGGTGTAATTTTTGATGCTAAATGGGCTCAGTTTTATCTCATTTCCAAGGCGGTACCCAATCCGCGTCCGGTTGATATGAAGGACGAACGGGATGAGAAGTCGGTAGAGGAGATTGAAAAGATCTTGAGCCAAGAGGGTATCAGCGATTGGGAGGGTCCTGTGAGGCGTAAAGATATTCTGGTTGAGGAAAGGGAAGGAGTGAGACATTACACTGTGATTGACTTTGAATCAATGCCCAATCGAGGGAGGGCTGAAATATTGATCGCCTCTCTCGGCCGCGCCGAGGTGCGGACAGGCGAAGTCAGAGTGATAAATAGGGTAAGAGAAGCAGAGAAAAAAGGAGAAGAAAAAGGTGCCAGGCACCTTTTGCTCACTCGCCATGAGGTCGTCGAAAGGATTGTGGAAGCTGTGATGGAGGGACGAAGGCCGGCGAGGGCGGCGGTGAGGAGACTTCTCGGAATTTTACAGGGCAAGAGTTGGCCTGAAATTGAGGGGATGATGAAAAGCGCAGCTCGTCAGCTTCTCACGAACCCAACTCGTTTGCTGGCGATCGCATGGCTTGAAGGAAATCTTCTTTCAGGACCTCAAATTTCTCCGAACGGAGAGATTTACGGAGATCGGCGGAAGAGGGGAATGCAGGGCCTCGTGCCCGTGAGCTCGAGCCCGGTCGGCAATTTCGCCCAGGCTTTGGTTGCCGAATTCGAAAACACCCGCGCCTCCGCCTAAGACGGGCTTGACAAGCCGGGTTGAGCCGGGTATTATTAGGTCGTTTAAACGACCGGTCGCTTAAGAGGTCGTAAGGAGAGTGCGATGACCAAGACATTACCTGTTTCCGAGGCGAAGACAAAATTTTTCAGGCTGGTTGACGGAGTCGAGGGGCGTGAGGATGAAGTGGTGGTCACCAAGAATGGAAAACCAGCTGCAATGCTCGTGAGTTATCGAGAATACCAAAGCCTCTTGGAGACTCTCGAGATTCTATCTGATCCGAAGGCGATGGCTCGGATTCGAAAGACTGAGGAAGCCATTAAGAGGGGAGGGCCTTTCCTGTCCTACGAAGAAGTATTCGGATCGAAACCGCCTTCTCGACGCTCCCGCTGAAAGACTTTTCCCAGTGAAGTATCGAATCCGCTTCCTGGGCGAGGCCGGCGAAGCGCTGAAACATTTCCCGCCAGATATTAAACGTTTAGTGCGAAGAGCCATTGATGATATTCTCAAGAACCCATGGGCGGGGGAGCCCTTGGTCCGGGAGCTTAGGGGCTACTGGAAATACCGGGCGGGGCATTACCGAATCCTCTACAAGTTCGGTGCCGGACAGGAAGAAGTTTTTGTTTCGTTGATCGATGAACGAGAGAGTGTTTATGATCGGTTGCGGAAGATGTTGGCAGGCTGATAAACTGTGAGCGCTATGGAAATTACCCCCCGGGAAATCAAGGAAAAGTTTGGATCTCTCCAGAAACAATTAAGAGAGATCAGGGGGTATCTTTGACCTCGATGCCAAGTCCAAAGAAATAGTCCGCCTCACGGACGAAATGGCCCGGCCCGGTTTTTGGGACCAGCAAAAAACGGCCCAGGAAACCGTAGAGAAACTCAAAGCGCTGAGACGGACGGTCGAGCCCTTTGAGAAATGCGAGAAGGAAGCCGGGGAAATCGCTGAGCTTCTTGAGATTTTCGACGAATCCGACGCCGGCTCTTTTAAGGAAATCCAGGAGCACTTGGGCCGCCTCGAGCACGAGGTCGGCGCCCTCGAATTCCAACGTCTCCTCTCCGACCCCCTCGACAGCCACACGGCGATTGTGAGTATCAATGCCGGCGCCGGCGGCACGGAGTCCTGCGATTGGGCCGAAATGCTCCTTCGAATGTATCTCAGGTGGGGCGAGCGGCACGGTTACGTGGCGAGGGTCGTTGATTTACAGCCGGGAGGAGAAGCGGGCATCGACAGCGCCACGTTTCTCGTGGAAGGCGCCTACGCCTACGGCTACCTCAAGGCCGAATGCGGCGTTCACCGGCTCGTCCGAATTTCTCCCTTCGATGCCAACAAGCGCCGCCACACTTCCTTTGCCTCCGTGGACGTCATCGCTGAAGTGGAGGATGTGCCGGAAGTCGAAATTAAGGAAGCGGACATCCGAATCGATACTTACCGGGCCGGCGGCAAGGGCGGACAGCATGTCAATAAAACCTCGAGCGCGGTCCGCATCACACACCTTCCCACCGGAATCATTGCCCAATGCCAGAACGAGCGCTCCCAGCATCAGAATAAGGAAGTCGCCATGAAAGTCCTCCGGGCCCGGCTTTACGAACGATATTTGAAAGAGCGCGAAGCGGAACTCAAATCCAAATACGGCGAGAAAAAGGAAATCGCGTGGGGTTCTCAAATCCGCTCCTATGTTTTTCACCCCTACACGATGGTGAAGGACCACCGCACGAGTGTCGAAACCTCCAACGGCCAGGCCGTCATGGACGGCGATCTGGATGAATTTATTCAAGCCTACTTGAAGGAATTGGTCAGAAAAAGGGGACAGGTCACGGGTTAAATCACTCGGGCGACCTGCCCCCTTTTTTAGGGGCGGACGTGGCTTGACGTTACGGGAGCGACCCGGTAAACTATGGCTAGAAAAGCGGCTATTTATGGCTAAAAAAGAAGCTATTTTGGAGGAGGCGCCATGAACGACGTCAACGTCACAGAGGCGAAAAACCGTTTCACGGAGTTAGTAAAGGAGGTCGAGACCACCACTTCGACCTATTCGATTTTGAGAAATGGTCATCGGGCGGCGATTCTGCTCTCAGCGGAGGAATATGAGGGACTGCTGGAGACCTTAGAGATTCTTGCAGATAAGAATTTGATGAAGCAGATTGCGCGGTCGTCGAAGGAATTCGCGGAGGGAAAGGGGATTCCATTCTCTAAGGTCCGGCGGGATGCCTAGGAATTTTGAGGTCATCCTGTCTCCCGCCGCTCTTCGGGTGTATGAAGCGGTCCGGGACAAGAAACTCTTGAGAGGAATCAACCGGGCCCTTGATCTCATTGCTGAAAATCCGCATCAGTTTCCCAAGCTTTCAGGGCCGTTTGAAGGTTTCAGGAAAGTGAAGACTTTTTCCTTCCGAATTGTCTTCAGAATTGTGGAAGCGAGCGTCCAAGTTTATGCTTTTGCAATTGGTCCGCGGGCGGATGTTTACCGATGAAGAAAAAAGGGGACAGGTCACTGAGTCCGTGGAGTCTGGTGACCTGTCCCCTTTTTTTGAGAGATGGCTTCGCCCTTGGCACTGACGACGTCAGTGCCAAGGACTCGCAATGACAGCCGAGGGATTTCCGTCGGACTCCCCGCAATGACGGAACGGAATGCCACAAACTGATGATTAACGCAATCCTCACCAAAATCTTTGGGACGCAGAATACGAGGACGCTGAACAAGCTCTGGCCCGTGGTGCGCCAGGTGAGTGCGCTTGAGCCCGAGGTCGAGAAACTTTCAGACGAGGCGCTTCGGGCGAAAACCGGCGAATTTCGCGAAAGGCTCGCGAAGGGGGCGGCCCTTCAAGAGCTTTTGGTGGAAGCCTACGCCGTTGTCCGGGAGGCGGCGCGCCGCACGATTAAGATGCGGCATTTTGACGTGCAGATTCTTGGCGGCATCGTCCTTCACCAGGGAAAGATTGCCGAGATGGCGACCGGTGAAGGAAAGACGCTCGTTGCCACGCTTCCGCTTTATCTCAATGCGCTTCTCGGAAAAGGTTGTCACCTGATTACGGTCAACGATTACCTCGCCCGGCGCGACCGAAACTGGATGGGGCCGGTCTACGAGTTTCTAGGACTCACCGTCGGTGTCATTCAGCACGATATGCCGCAGGCCGAACGACAGGCGGCCTACCGGTGTGACATCACCTACGGGACCAATAATGAATACGGCTTCGATTACCTTCGCGACAATATGGTGGTGAATCTCGACGACCGGGTTCAGCGCGGCCTTCACTACGCCATTGTTGACGAGGTCGATTCGATTTTGATTGACGAGGCACGGACCCCCCTCATTATTTCGGGTCCGGCCGAGGAGTCGACCGACAAGTATTACCGGATTGACCGCATCATCCCCCGCTTGGACGCCGCGAAGGATTACAAGCTCGATGAAAAGGCCCACACCGCGACCCTCACCGAAGAGGGGATTCGTCACTGTGAAGAGCTCCTCGGGATTGAGAATATTTACGAAAATACCCAAATCGACATTATTCATCATATTAATCAGGCCCTCCGTGCCCACACCCTTTTCAAGCGGGACGTCGATTACCTCGTGAAGGACAGCAAGGTCGTGATTGTCGATGAATTCACGGGCCGCCTCATGCCGGGCCGGCGCTGGTCGGACGGCCTTCACCAGGCGATTGAGGCGAAGGAGGCCTGTGTCATCGAAAGGGAGAATCAGACCCTCGCCACCATCACCTTCCAGAATTATTTCCGGATGTACCAGAAGCTTGGCGGGATGACCGGGACGGCGGCGACCGAGGCGGTCGAGTTTCAGAAGATTTACAAGCTGGATGTCGTCGTGGTTCCCACGAATCAACCTTGCATCCGGCGAGACGGCTCGGACTGCATCTACCGGACCGAGAAGGAAAAGTTCAAGGCAGTGGCGGATGAAATTGCCGGGATTCATTCGTCGGGGCGCCCGGCGCTCGTCGGGACAATTTCCATTGAGAAATCCGAAGGGCTGAGCCAGCTCCTGGAGCGCAAGGGGCTCGCCCACACGGTGCTCAACGCAAAATATCACGAGAAGGAGGCCGAGATTATCGCCCAGGCCGGGCAGGGAGGCGCCATTACCATTGCGACGAATATGGCGGGGCGCGGGACGGACATTGTGCTCGGTCCGGGGATTGCGGAAAAAGGGGGACTTTTTGTCCTCGGCACCGAGCGCCACGAGGCGCGGCGGATTGACAATCAATTGCGCGGCCGGTGCGGCCGTCAGGGGGACCCCGGGACGTCGAAATTTTACATCTCGCTCGAAGACGATTTGATGCGAATCTTCGGCTCCGACCGGATTTCCGGAATCATGCAAAAGCTTGGCATGGAGGAGGGAGAGGAGATTCAGCACCCCCTTGTCACCCGGGCGATTGAAACGGCGCAAAAACGGGTGGAGGCCAGGAACTTTGAGATTCGAAAACACCTTCTCGAATATGACGACGTGATGAACCGCCAGCGGGAAATTGTCTACGGCGAACGGGACCGGGTCCTCAAGGGAGAAAGTATCCGGGAGCATATTTTTGAAATGATTGAGGACGTCATCGAAGGTGTCATTTTGACCGCTCTCAATCCGGACCTCCGGGAAGAGGAGAAGAAACCGGAGGAGCTGGCGCCGACCCTCTCGCAGAAATTTGGATTTGCCTTCGAGGGCCTCTCGGTCGACACCCGGAGTCCCCTCGAGGCGCTCAAGGAAGAGATTTTCGAGAAGGTGAAGGCGCGGTATGAATCGCGCGAGCAGAGGTTTGGGCGGGAGCGGATGGCTTTCCTCGAGCGTTACATCCTCCTCCAGGTGATTGATTCGAAATGGAAGGAACACCTTCACTCGCTCGACAATTTGCGTGAGGGGATTCACCTCCGGGCCTACGGTCAGCGCGACCCCTTGGTGGAATACAAGCGCGAGGCCTTTATTCTCTTTGACGAGATGGTGGAAAATATCAAATCCGATGCGATTGAGTTTCTCTTCAAAGTGGTGGCCGTGCGCGAAGAGAGGATGGCCGGCACCTTTCAGCGCACGCCCCAGGAGTTTTTGCATCCCGAAGCAGAGCGGATTCCAGCGCAGCCGGCGGAAGAGCCGTCTTTAGTCGGAAATCCGGCTGAGCCTGAGGTCGGGACCTCAACGCCTCGCGACCGGCCGGAGACCGTTCGAAGAACTCATCCCAAGGTGGGGCGCAATGACCCTTGCCCCTGCGGCAGCGGAAAGAAATACAAAAAATGTCACGGGGCGTGACGGTACCTTCCGAAAAGAAAGGGGAGAGGAAAAAAGGTGCAGGTTTACTCCTTTTGGCCTCTCTCCTTTTTTCCAGTCTCCTTCTCACCCTTGCTTTCCCTCGTTGGAATCTTTGGGGGCTGGCGTGGGTGGCGCTGGTTCCCCTTTTTCTTTCCCTGGAGAGGGCGCGAAGCCGAAAGGAGGCTTTTCTCTTCGGATTTCTCGCCGGGTTTGTTTTTTATCTCCTTTCCGTTTCCTGGCTCCGGCACGTGACTGTCTTTGGATTATTTTTTGTGGCAACCGTGCTGGCGTGTTATTGGGGTGTCTTTGGAGTTGTGTGGCACTCCGTCGGGACTCGCCATGACGGCGGATGGCGGCGGCTCCTTTTACCGGCGGCGTGGACCGCGCTCGAATTCATCCGCTCGGAAATTCCGGTCTGGGGATTTGGGTGGAATCTTCTCGGTTATTCCCAGGCGCCGAATCTTTGGGTGGCGCAGCTCGCAAGCCTCGCGGGGGTTTACGCGGTGAGTTTCCTCGTCTTCCTAGGAAACACCGTCATCTATTCCGTTGTCCGCCAGGGGATTAAAGCGTCCTGGCGAATGGTGCTTCTTTTTATTCTCGTCTTCACGGGGAGTTCACTTTTTGGTTACAGCCGCCTTCTCGCTTCTCCGGCGGCGCCTTTGTTCCGTGTCACCGTCCTTCAAGGGAATATCCCACAGAGTTTGAAGTGGGAGGAGGCTTACAAGGGTGAAATTTTGAGAATCTATTTGAATCTGACCGAGCTCGCCAGCTATGACGCTTCCCAGCTGATTTTTTGGCCGGAGGCGGCGTATCCCGGATTTTTCAATCGGGAGGCCGAGGCAGAGGCGGTGAAGGAATTGGCGCGGAAAATTCAGATTCCGGTGGTGGTCGGGAGTCCCCACCAGGGAGAGAAGGGTTATTACAACAGCGCCTACCTCTTGGGTCCGTCCGGAGAGGCGATTCAACGTTACGACAAGATTCGTCTGGTGCCGTTCGGAGAGTATGTTCCTTGGAAGCCGGTCCTCGGCTTTCTCGAACCTTACGCCTATGCCTTGGGCGTCAGCGACTTTAGCGGGGGAAAAGAGTTCACCCTATTTCAGACCGCCGAAACCGGGCCCCGCTTCTCCATTTTGATTTGCTTCGAGGACATTTTTCCGGCGCTGGCGAGAAAGTTTGTGGAACGGGGAGCCGATTTTCTAGCCGTCCTCACGAACGACGCCTGGTTCGGCCATTCGAGTGCCCCCTACCAACACCTTCAGGCGTCGGTCTTTCGAGCGATTGAAAATGGGGTGTCGGTGGTGCGGGCGGCCAATACCGGCGTGTCGGGATTTATTACCTCGACCGGGCGGGTTGTGGAGCGCGTGAAGAATCAGGAGGGGAAAGATACGTTTGTCATGGGGGGAATGACCTATCCCGTGATTTGGGCGAAAGAGGCGACGCCTTACCGAAAAGGGGGCTGGCTTTTTCCCTACGTTTGCATTTTAGTCATGCTCCCAGCGGCGTCGTCATGGCTCTCAAGGAGATAGTAGGTCACACTTAAGTGTGACCTACGACTGAGAGGGAAGGGTGAGGGGGTTAAAATCGGATACGAATTTATCCAGCAGCCTGCTAAAGATTTTCCTCTCGCTCCTTTTATTGAGCGGGTGTATCCGACTGGCGGGCGGTGCCTTTTACGCGAAGAAAGAAAAACCGGAGGAGCCGGCAAAGGTAAGAGAGATTTATCTCGATACCGGCGAACTCTTGGGCAAAAAAGCGCCCGGGAAAATTGAATAGATGAAGCTAAAAGGGTTCGCCACGCCGGAGGGGACGGAGAGATTTAAAAATCGGTTCGCCTCCTGTCCGGGACACTTTCGCTTGAAAGAGGGCGTGTGGTTTTCTTCGATTGGCGCCGGCAGCTATTTGGGGGAGCCGGACGAGGAGACCGACCGCGAATATCGCGAAGGATTAAAAGAGGCGATTCGGCTGGGGGTCAACGTCGTTGATTCCGCGATTAACTACCGTTGCCAACGAAGCGAGCGGAGTTTTGGCGCGGTGATTCGGGAGCTCATTGAGGCTAAAGAGATTAGGCGGGATGAAATGATTCTCTGCACGAAAGGGGGCTATCTTCCCTTCGACGGGGATTACCCGCCCGACCCCCACGGTTATTTTAAGAGAACTTATGTCGAGAGCGAACTCTTGGAACCAACGGACATCGCACAAGGGTGCCATGCCATGACGCCGGCCTATCTGGAGGACCAGCTCAACCGGAGCCTCGAAAATTTTGGGGTGGAGACGATTGACATTTATTATCTCCACAACCCCGAGACCCAGCTTGCCGAAGTCAGCCGGAAGGAATTTATGCGGCGGCTCGGGGAGGCGTTCGGGTTTCTCGAGAAGAAGGTTTCGGAAGGGAAGATTCGGTGGATTGGCCTTGCCACGTGGTCCGGCTTCCGCACCTCGCTGGGAAATCCGGAGCATCTGGCGTTAGAAGAGATAATGGTCTTGGCTCGAGAAGCGGGGGGAGTGAATCACCATCTCAAAGTGGTCCAACTCCCGCTTAATCTTGCAATGCCGGAGGCATGGGTTCTTCAGAATCAAAATTACGGCGCCAATCTTTATCCCTTCTTGGACGTGGCCCAGAAGCTCGGCGTCCTTGTGGTGGCGAGCGCCTCTCTCCTTCAAGGCCAGCTCACCGAGCCTTTTCCGCCCTCGTTTCAGACGTTATTCGGGAATCTGAAGAAACCGTCGCAGGGCTCCCTGCAATTTGTTCGTTCGTGTCCGGGGGTCGTGACGGCGCTTGCGGGAATGAAGCAAAAGGGGCATGTCCGAGAAAATCTGGAGACCGCCAAAGTGCCCCCCTTGACCGGGGCGGAGCTTACGGCGCTCTTTCAACAAACTTGATAACTGGACGGTACCGGTTCTGGGAGGGACACTTTACAAATTTGTAAACTGTCCC
>CAYJTI010000019.1:12985-13242 GCA_964373135.1 uncultured bacterium
GAACCGGTTCTGAGAAAGGAGTCGGCGATGAAAAACTTTTTGCTCACGCTTTCCGGGCTGATTTTCGGTTTGATTGCGGTTTTGCACCTGGTGAGATTTCTGGCCAAATGGCCGGTGGTCATTGGGACGATTGCCGTTCCGACCAACGTGAGTCTGTGGGCCTGCTTGGTATTTCTCGTGCTGGCGCTCGGCTGCCTTATCGCCCGAGGGAAATAAACTGTCCCCACGAGAACCGGTTCGCGAGAACCGGTTCGCGA
>CAYJTI010000020.1:0-13191 GCA_964373135.1 uncultured bacterium
CTTTGGCCCTGTCATATTGACGGGCTTCAGACCGGGCAGGCCCGCGAGTCCGGAGGGCGTTTTGCAAAGCAGCGGTCATCGAGGTAATCGGTTCGAGCGGAGAAGGACGGGGTGCGGCGGCCGTGGAGGGCGTGGTGGGTCCCTCTTCTTCGCCGACCCCTTCCCCGATAATGGGTTCTCCGAAGGCATCGCTCAGGGCCTTGGAAAGGTCTTCAGGAGGCGCTTTTTTCCCGGCCCTTTCGATTTCGACAGTTTCAATTTTGTCTTGCTCGCGCGCCCCCTCCTTAATTTCTCGCTCCGCGATCTGAATCCTTTCCGCAAGCCTCTCTCGTTTTTCCGCTTTCTTTTCTGGAGATTCCGCAACAATAAAGGTGAGCGTCCCATCTTCCGGCATTGCCTCGCCGCCAAAGCGTGTCGTTCTCTCAGTCGGTTCATTGTCTAAGAAGAAGGTTTCCCGCTCAACGACAGGAGGTTTGGCCTCGTCGGGCGGCCTTTCGATGGTTTTTGTCTTCATCTCGTCAATGAGAGGAGGGAGGGTTTCTCCGGCCCCGGCGAACTCAACGGTTTCGGCCCAGTAGGGGGCTTCAAAGCCTCCCGGGGGTTTTTTTAAATTTCCAAGCAGGGCGCTGGCGATGAGGGCCGTCTCGGATTGATTGCGGAGTTCGGAGCGAATTTCCTCTGGGAGATTCCTTTTTACCTGGTCGATTACATTTTTTATTTCTTCCGCCACCTCGAGAGAACTTCCGGGCCGTGCCTCAGAGCGAAGATACCGAGCGGCTTTAATGACGCTGCCAATCGATAGGGCCGCACCCACAATCGAAGGTTCATTGGCAAGATGCGGCGGCACCCTCGCATTTCCAGCGAGACCGGCAAGGATGCTCCCAAACTGATTTTCTGTGGCCAACAGGGGAAACTCGGGGCGTGCAGCCTTATCGGGAAGTTCACCGGTTGTGAAATAACGGCTCAGCCCGCTGCTTCGGAAGCGGGCTTTCGGCATGAGGACGAGGAATGGACCGAGGGCCGCCGGCTTCGCCCGGCTCGATTGGTCAAGGAGGCGTGTGACATTTTCAAGCGTGAGTTCCTTTCTCGAAATCAACCGGCGGAGGCCGCCGGTGAAAAGATTCAATTGATATTCGAATCGTTTCCAAACATGAGCCAAGGTTTCGTCCCGGTAGGTCTCGAGTTCCTTCGCGATTTCTTTGAGAATCTCCTCCTTGGATTGGCTCCGGCCGAAGAGGCCGAATTTTTCGTGGTAGATCGCCAGGAGGGGGTCGATGTAACGGGTGTATTCGTTGGCCTCCTCAATCCGGCCTTCGCTCGCAAGGTCCCGGAGAATTGAGTCCCGCCAGAGTTTCATGCTGCGCCGGAAGTCGAGGGCGTTCAGTTCACTCACGAGTTTTTCGGAGCTGTATCGCGCAAAGGCGTCGTAGAAAGTCGTCTTGAGGTAAGGCTTGTAGGAAAGGTCTCCCTGCATCACGGCCTCGTAGCGCTCTTTCCCCTCAAGGGTGCGGATCTTGGGCATGACGACAAGATAAGAGTAACCTTCCTCTTTCAGCCGTTTTTCAAATCCCCTTGTGTGGAAACCGCCGGCCAGGACAAGGGCCGATTTCCGCTGGCTCCTTTCGAGGAGCCGCTTCAGATTTTGATGAAAGGCCTCATCCCGTTTCGTGGCCGCCGCATAAAATTCGAGCGCCGGCCCGAGCATCATTCGATCGGTTGGGCCTCCCAAAATTTCAAGATAAGCCTCCGGGGATTTTTGATAGCTCTCAAGTTCATCGCGCGTGAGCTCGAGTGAGACAAGATCTCTCAGGAGGCGGAGCTTCTGAAATTTCTGGCGGAGCTCGCGCTCCTCGGCCGTTTTAATGAGCCGCTCTTCGGCCGCCGCAAGATAAATTCGAAGCTCGTCAAAAAGTTTTGTCCCTTTAACGGCGGAAAGATTTTCATATTGGCCGATGAGCTCCATCATCCTGGGGCTGAGCGTTGGTTTTCTTCCGATGGTTTGACCCACCGCGACGAGGAATTTGAGGAAGGTGCCGGAATCGATTTGGCCGGTGACAAAGGCCTGAGTGCGGCGGTTGAATTCCATCCTGGCCGACTTGTCCAGTTGCCGGAAGTAGCCTTTTCTCAGCCCGTCCGCCAGTTTTCGAATTTGAACGTCCAGGTCCCTCGTGCGCTCGGCCTCCCCTCGCGGAAGCGCCGCAAAAAGGCGGGCGAGCTCGGGGGTGCGCCGGGGGCCGGCCGGAGGGGCATCCCGGCGGGCCTTGAGGAAATGAAGGAGGTCCAGGAGGTGCGTCCGCTCCTCCTGAAAGGCTTCGACCTTTTCATGGAAACGGTTTAAGGCCCGAGAGAAGGTTTGTTTTCGCTCACGATCCAGACTTTCCTTGAGGGCGGCCAGTTTTTTCAGGACCTCCCCTTGACCCTTTTGGGCTCTCAAATAGGCGAGATAGTTCTCCTCATAAAGGTCCCAGTTTTCAATTCCATAGTAGAGGGCTTTGGTGGGGTTGAAGATCGATGCCATTTGAGCGCCGGTGAGCTCGGCCCGCTCGAGGTGACGATTCAAGATTTTCTTTTTGACGAGTTCGTCGGGAAAGGCACGGAGAAGCGTCGGGTCAAGTTTTCCTTCTCCCCCCTCGAGCGCGATGACATTGATTGCAAAGTTCTGCTGGAAGTAATCGATTAATCTCCAGATACTCTTTTGAGCGTCAAGGAGGGCGTGGGCATCTTGGATGAAGACAATGGTGCCGAGCTCATTCGTCGGGGCCTCGTAGCGGAATTCGATGGAGCCGAGTTCGGTGGGGAGTTCGAGTGTGACCGGAAGATCTTTGGCCGGGAGCACGGCCTCCTCAGCGGGGAACGTGGACGAAGGCGTACCCCACACCGCACTTGTGCTTGTGAAGACAACCGTGGTTAAGAGGGCAAGGAAACGACAGACCCTGCCCCTTCGAGGTTCAGCGTTAATGAAACAGTCTCCTCTCCTGTTCGTGCTCTGCAAAGTCACACCTATACATTTTTAAAATAGCTTTGATAAGTATTTATTGAAAAGGTTACCACAAAATAATCGCATGAGATAGATACAACATCAAATAATTACGATTAGATTTTAAATAATAATATCTTATTTGACAGTAATTGACTCTAATTGCTATCCATTGGACCTTATAAAAAAAAGTAACTGTTTCCGAGCCCGTACATTGCGACATTTGTTACGTTTTTAACGTACATTAAGTTGACGTCGATGCTGAAATACCGTACACTTTAACATTATGATTCAGAGGATAGTTCAACTTCCAACAACTCAGTCGTATTTCCTGTTCGGACCAAGGCAGACAGGCAAGAGCACCCTAGTGCACCATCAATACCCCTCATCGATCTGGCGGGTCGATCTTCTCCAGACGGACACGTTCTTCCGTTACTCGAAGGACCCGTCACTTTTCCGGCGCGAAGCGGCGGAGAAGATAAAGAGGGAAGGGATCCAAAGAATCTTTGTCGACGAGATCCAGAGGGTCCCGCTCCTTCTGAACGAGGTTCACTCGCTGATTGAGGATTACGGGGCTCAATTCATCTTGACGGGATCGAGCGCCCGAAAACTTCTGAGAGGCGGAGCGAATCTGCTCGCAGGCAGGGCTGTCCAGCGATACCTTTTCCCATTTGTTTATGAGGAGATTAAGGAGGATTTTCGACTTGAAGAGGTTCTTCGGTTCGGTTCGCTGCCTCCCCTCTCGGAGAGGACCGAGGCGGAGAAGATCGACATCCTCTCTGCTTATGTCAATACCTATCTCAGGGAGGAAATCCAGAATGAAGGGCTGGTGCGGAATCTGGGCAATTTTTCGCGTTTTCTAGATTTGGCAGCAGGCCAGTCGGGCGAAATCGTGAGTTTCGCCGCGATCGCGAGAGAATGCCATCTGCCGGATCGAACGGTTCAGTCTTACTACGAAATTTTGGAAGATACGTTGATCGGATTCCGCCTCCCGCCCTGGCGCCGGAGCCTGAGAAAACGTTTGGTCGGCCATGCGAAGTTCTACTTTTTTGATCTGGGTGTGACCAATGCAGTCAATAAAAGGTTGACGGCCGGCCTGGATCTTGGGACCAAAGGAAGGCTCTTTGAGCAGTTTATCACCCTAGAGACTTATCGGATGATCCGCTACCGGCAGAGCGAGGCCGCTCTCTACTTTTGGAGAACGAATCACGGGGCCGAGGTGGATCTTTTGATTGAGAAACATGGAGAAATTGTGGGGGCCTTTGAGATCAAGGCGACCGCCTCTATTTCGTCCTCCCACCTTTCCGGCCTGCGTTCCTTCCGGGAGGAACACCCTCAAGCTCCTTGCACGGTCGTCTCCATCGTTGAAAACGCTTATGAGCTGGATCGGGTCATGATTCTCCCTTGGAGGACCTATCTGGAGAGTCTCCCGAGGATCCTTTAAACGGCGCCGAAAATGACTTGAGTTTTTTACAATCGCAGCATCAAGCACTCATGAGTATTTTATACCGCTATCAAAATCACTCAGGCCACCCAAGACCGTTCTTTGGGCCCGGCCTGACCTTTACCGGAGGGGCGGCGATCTCCGAGTTTTATCTTGTCCGCCGCAGGATGAAAGATTACGAACATCCGGCCCCGCCGCTGCGCGTCCTCCCATTCCAGACTTTTGTCAAAGAACTCGAACTTCCCTGACGGTCCGTGGCTGAGAACGCTCCCCCGGAGATGGTCTTCGATCGGGCCTATCTCCCGAAACTGGTCTCCCTCCTCAGGCAGGCGAAACGCACAATCACCGCAAGAATTTTTCTGATCGACCCGGGGATCCCGAAGCCGAGTCCGCTTGAGGGAATCTTCGAGGCCCTGGGAGAGGCCCGGAAACGGGACGTGCGGGTTGACGTTGAGACGGCGGGACTTTTCAGAAGGAAACCTTCGGGAAAAAGGCTTCGGGCCTTTGCCGGGCGTTTCGGAATTCCGATTCGGTGGAGAGCGGGGGAGTTTCTCCACGAGAAGTCGGTCGCGATCGACGACGGGATTCATCTCATCGGCAGCCACAATTGGTCGCCCGCCTCGCTTTTGTCAAATCGGGAGGCGACGCTGGTCTTGGATTTGCGTGCCCGTCGTGACGGTGGAGAAGCCCCCTCTTTCCTGAATGGATCCGAGTTCCGGCGGGAACTCTTGGCGAAGATCCGGGAGGCGAAGAAGGAAATAACGCTCGCCACCTACGACATGGATGACATTGCCGAGACGGACCAGGACTTTGCCGATGAGGTGGCGCGCCAGCTTGTCTTTGCCCGGATGAAGAAGAAAAAGGTGCGCCTCCTGCTCGACGCTTCGCTCGCGGCCCGGCCGGGAACGGACGGAGGCGATATCCTTCTCTACCGGGGACGCAAAAAGGCGGAGGAGGTGAGCCGCGGGAAGGTCCCCGTCTACTACGACACCACGCAAGCCCTCTTTCACGCAAAAATTGCGGTCATGGATGGAGAGTGGGCCTTTGTCGGGAGCCAAAATATCAACCCGGTGCGTGAAGGGGAGGTTGAAAAAACGGTTTTGATTCGTTCGGCGGAAGCTGCGGCTGCCCTTAAAACCTACCTTGCGGGCGTCCTGCGCTTGGCCGAGCGTTTTCGTTACGATCCTCTCGAGACCCCCGGGGTCAGGATTCCCGCCGCCTGGGTCCGCCGAGGCGGTGCGATCGCAAAACTTTTTCAAAAAAGAGGGAAGCGGACGCTCGACCTCCTGCTGGCGCTCCTTCACGAAGCGCAGCGGCTCGGTTCGTTCGAAATTCCGTGGGATGGAGAAAGACTGGCAGAACTTTCCGGGATCCGGACTGAAATCCTTCCGTCCGCCAAAAGGAGCGGCGGGCCTCAGGAGGGTGGAGCGGCGGAGAGAAGGCGCACTCTCAGGCGGATTCTCAATCAGCCGAGGATATTTCTCCGGCGGGAGTACCGTCTGCTTCGGTATCAAAGCAGACGATGGGTTTCCCTTGAGAAGGTGACGCTCCTCGATGGAAAGGGCCGCCCCTTCCAAACGCCGCAAAAGGATTTTTTCGTCATTCCGTGGGAATACTGGACCGGCGGATGGCATCGCCGGCTCAACACCGGGGAACGTTACGCCTATCTCATTCACCTGGCCGAGGTGAGCCAATCCCCCGAGGCGCCGATCTGGTCGATGCGGGTGAGAGACGTTCCGAAAGCCTACGGGATCTCGTGGCAGAGATTTGCGAAGCAGACGATCCGGCTCGAGCGGCTCAACCTGATCGACGTCGCCCGCGATCCAAAAATCGTGCTTCGAAATGTTTTCAAGCGGCCCAACCGTTACCGGGTGAATGGGCTTTGGTCTGAGGCGGAGGAGCGGCTGGGACTTGAGCGTCTGAAGAAGGAGTTTATGGCGGGTGACGGCCCCTTTGAGGCGGCGCAGCGGTTTGCGGACCGGTTGAATCAGCCGCATGACCTTGACGTGATTCGGAAATTTCTGGTTCTCGTTGAGCAACACGGGGAGGACCGCGTTCGGAAGGCCGTGAGTCTCACCAGCCGCTTTAAGCCCCACTTCGCCCTCCGCAATGTCCATCACACCGGGGGGATCCTGCGGAATTGGGAAAAGGGGATTCGCCTGTGATAAAATCCGTAGCCGTGGCAGACACCCTGAATAAAAAAATTCTGGTCGCGATGTCGGGCGGGGTGGACTCCAGTGTGGCGGCGGCGCTCCTGGTGGAAGAGGGGTATGAAGTGGCCGGGGCGACCATCAAGACTTGGGCAAGCAATACGTGTGTGAGTCGGAACACGCGGGCTTGCTGCGGATTGACAGGCGTTGAGGATGCGCGGGAGGTGGCGGACGCGCTCGGGATTCGTTATTGGGTTTTTAATTTTGAAGAGGAATTCAAGAAGCACGTCGTCGATTACTTTGCGTCGGAATATCGGGCGGGGCGGACGCCGAATCCCTGCATTGCGTGTAACGAACATATCAAGTTTCGCCTCTTTCTCAAGCGCGCGCGCCAGCTCGGCTTTGAGGCCATCGCGACCGGGCATTACGCTCGCCTCGCCTCAGAGGGGACAGGCACCTTTAAGGGGACAGGCAAAAATGGGTGTCCCCCCAAAGGTGCCTGTCCCCTTTACTGGATTGAGGAGGGGGTTGACGAGAGAAAAGACCAATCGTATGTCCTTTTTCCTCTCGATCAGGACGTGTTGAGTCATCTTTATCTTCCGCTCGGACGTTTCCGGAAGACGGAAATTCGGGCGAAGGCGCGTGAGCTGGGTCTTACGCCGGTCATGGAGAAGCCGGATTCACAGGAAATTTGTTTCATCCCGAGCAATGATTATCCGGAGTTCCTCGAACGGGAATTTGAATTTAAAAAGTCACCGGGGACGATTCGGAGGCGGGATGGAAAAATTCTCGGGACGCACGACGGCTATCACCGTTACACGCGCGGCCAGCGGCGGGGTTTGGGCGTCGCTTATGCGGAAAGGCTTTATGTGCTTGAGACGATTCCAGAGACCAATGAAGTTGTGGTCGGCACGAAAGACGAGCTTCCAGACCAGACCTTCGTCGTGGAACGAATCAACTGGATGATTCCTCCCCAAAAGGTGCCTGTCCCCAAAAGGTGCCTGTCCCCAAAAGGTGCCTGTCCCCTGCGTGCCCACGTGAAGATCCGCTCCCAGCACCAAAGAGCGGCGGCCAACGTTGAGATCCTTGGGGAGAATTCTGTCCGCGTGACGTTCGACGAACCCGAGGAGGCGGCGACACCGGGGCAGGCCGCTGTCTTTTATGACGGGCCGCGGCTCCTTGGCGGCGGCTGGATCGCCTCCCCAGGTACCGGTTCTAACGGGGACACTTTCACGTGAAAACTGTCCCCTTGAGAACCGGTTCGCCAGAACCGGTTCGCGAGAACCGGTACCGGCGATTGAAAATGATTATTCAAGGTTACGGACGCGTGCTGGTGGCATTTTCGGGCGGGGCGGATTCGGCATTCGTTCTCAAAGTGGCCCGTGAAGTTCTCGGGAGGGAAAATGTGTTGGCGGTGATTGCCAAAAGCCCGTCGCTTCCTGAGTCGGAATTCGAAGCCGCCCGGGAAATTGCGCGCGAAATTGACGCCGAGTTTCTCGTGATTGAAACCCACGAACTTGAAAATCCGAGTTACGCCCGGAATTCGACGCGGCGCTGCTACTTTTGCAAGAGCGAGCTTTATTCGCATTTGATTCCGATTGCCAGGGAGCGCGGGATTCGATTCATTTTGAACGCAACGAATCAGGATGACTTGGGCGACTGGCGGCCGGGGCTTGAGGCGGCGCTCGCGTATGAAGTGAAGAGTCCGCTCGTTCACGCGGGATTGGGCAAGGAGGAGATTCGTTATTATTCTCACGAACTCGGCCTCTCCACCTGGTCCAAACCTCAGGCCGCCTGCCTCTCAAGCCGGATTCCCTTTGGGACGCGGGTGACCGTTGAGCGGCTCAATCAAATTGAGCAGGCGGAGGCGGGCCTCAAAGAGCTTGGATTTGGAGTTGTCAGGCTCCGGTGGTTTGGAGAGCGGGCGTTGATTGAAGTGGGGCCTGAGGAGACCGCTCGCTTCTTTTGTGATTCCAAAATTCGTCAAGGCGCACTGACTCGGCTGAAGGAATTAGGTTTTAAGACGATCGAGCTTGAGATCTCTGGTTACCGTCCCGGTCGGTTTAACCCTCAACGGTCTTCATCAAATCGGAGAGATCCTTCGTCCGCCCCGCCAGCAAAACTGGCGGGGCGGGCTCAGGATGACGGTAGAAACGGATGAGACCGATTCGAGGCGGACTCAGACTCGAAGGAAAGAAAGAGGCGACCCTCACCCCCTGGACCATTCACCGTCCCTCTCCTCCCCGCCGCGTCCTCCTTCCAGGCCTGGCAACTTGGTGCCAGGCACCGCGCCTGGCACGATTGGGGGAGAAGATCGGCGAAACGCGCGAAGGAATCCCGGTTCACGCCTCGATTTCGGGTGAGGTGAGAGAGACGGACGGCGGAGTCGAAATCGTCTCGGACGGGAGAGAGGAATCGCTTCCGGAAATCGGCCACGAGCGGCCCGGCTGGGACTCCCTTCCTCCAACGGACCTGCAAGAAATCATTCGTTCTTCAGGAGCAGCTCCACTCGGGCAAAACTGTCCCCTTGAGAACCGGTTCGCCGGAACCGGATCGCCAGAACCGGATCGCCAGAACCGGATCGCCGTTGACACGGTAATTTTGAATGGGTGCGAATCGGAGCCGTATCTCACGTCCGATCATGCGCTCATGATGAGTCATCCGCTTGAGATTCTCAAAGGAGGAGAGATCCTTCGACGGGCGCTCGGGGCGAAGGAAGTGGTCGTCGCCACGGAGGAGAATAAGGAAGAAGTCGCCGAACTTCTTCGAAGTAAAATTTTCTTCCAGCGCGGCTCTCACCTTCGCGTGGAAGTCCTCCCGAGCCGATACCCCCAGGGGCACCCGTCGCTTTTGACCGAGTCGCTCGAGCTCGACGCCCCGGTCTTTGGAATTTCCGAGGCCTTTGCGGTGTATGAGGCGGTCGTGCTTCAGAAACCTTTCTATGAGCGGGTCGTGACCCTCAGCGGGGAGTGTCTCGCCCAGCCGAAGAATGTCTGGCTCCGGGTGGGGACAATGGTGGACGAGGCGGTGAAATCGGCGCGCGGTTTTTTGAGGGAGCCCGGGAAGGTGGTCCTGGGCGGCCCGATGACCGGGATTGAGATCTCAGATCTCAAGACGCCGATCGACCGGTCGACCCCCGGAATTTTGGCGCTCGGCCGGGAGGTGCTTGATTTCAATCGGGTGGAGCCCTGCATCCGGTGCGGCCGCTGCGTCGAGGCCTGTCCCGTTTCGATTTCACCCGCCTTGATTTCACTCGCCGTGGAAAAAGAGCTTTTTGAATTGGCCGAAGAATACGGCGCGCCGCACTGTATCGGCTGCGGCAATTGCGCCTATGTCTGCCCGGCCAAGCGCCCCATGGTTCAACTGATTCAGCGTGCTCGTACCGGTTCCACAGGGGACACCTTCGACCCGGCAAAACTGTCCCCGGCAGAACCGGTTCTCCGGAACCGGTTCTGCGGAACCGGATCGCCTGTCACGGTTCCCCAGATGATCTGGACGGCCGTGGCGGCGGCGCTGCCGGCCGCTCTCGTTTATCTCTTTTATTTCGGAGGCGATGCGCTTCGAATCCTCTCGGTGGCGGGCCTCGCCGCCGTTCTCACCGAAATCGCCGCCCGGAAATTCTTCAAGCGGCGGGTGTCCGTTTATGACGGGAGCGCCCTTCTCACAGGACTCCTCCTCGCCCTGATGCTTCCGCCTTCAGTTCCTTCTTGGGCCGCCGCCCTCGGCGCGGCCTTTGCGATTTTTTTTGGCCGAGAAATTTTCGGCGGGCTCGGCGAAAATCCTTTCAATCCAACCCTCGTCGGATTCGCCTTTCTCCTTTTGATTTTGGGGCCGTGGGGAGAGGGCGCGAACGCCCCCCTTTCTAACCCGGCGATGGGGGGAGCGCTTTCGGTGGGGGGTGTCATTCTCCTCTGGTCACGGCTCATTCATTGGGAGATTCCCTTCCTTTATTTGGGGACGCTTTTCCTGGTTCAGGCGGTGAGGCCCGAGGCGGTAGCAGCGATTTTTTCGGTGCCGGCTTTGCTCGCCGCTTTCTTTTTCGTCACAGACCCGGCGACCACCCCTCTCACGCGAAAGGGGGAACGCTGGTTTGCGGTCGGTTCGGGTTTGCTCAGTGTCATCGGGATTCCGCAGGCGCTCCTCGTCATGAATGCCCTCAATCCCTGGCTCGACCGCTGGTGCCGGCCGAAACGGGAAAGGAAAGAAGGAAAGGTGTCTGACACCTTGACCTGATGACATGCGTCCCCTCCCAGGCCAGGCACCCCTGACTCGATGACGAACGAACTGAACAAAACTGTCCCCGGGAGAACCGGATCGCCAGAACCGGATCGCCAGAACCGGTACCTCTGGGCGGCGCTGCCGGTTCTTGGGTTTGCTCAAGGAGCGGTTTCGAGCCTCCTTTCAGGGGCCCTGGTGCTCGGCCTCCTTTTGGCCGCGCTTCTCCTTTACTTCGTTCTCCACAAGGCGGTTCCAGCGTTTTGCCGGCGGTTGGTTTATTTTCTCCTTCTCGTCGCGCTCCTTTGGATGGCGGAGCGGGGAGTGCCGAGAGGAATTTTTCTGGCGGCGGGCGGGATGAGTCTCCCTATTTTGATGGTGACTCTTGCTCTCTTGACGGCGCCGGAGCTTCACGAGGCCCCGAAAGAATGGGGAAGAATTTTTGAAGAGACGTTGATTCGGGGGATGAGCTTTTGGCTTCTTTTGACGGCTCACGGTCTCTGGGCGGAAGTTGGGGGCCATTGGACGGGCGCCCCCTTTTTTCATTCGCCTGCCGGGAGTTATCTTTTTCTCGGAGTTGCGGCGCGCGTGATGGGGAGGACAGGAAGACGATGACGGCGTGGCTTTACCTCGCTTTCGGTTTTTCCCTTCTCTCTATTTTTCTTGACGGAGAGAAAAAAGGGGACGCCGGACATCGTCTGAATGAAATTGGCCGGAACTCGCTTCTTCTCACACTCATCCTTGGAATCGTTTTTCTCTTGGATTATTTCCTCACCCGAACCCTCTGGCCCTCAGCGGGCCGGAACGATCTTCGATGGATTTCGGTTGCGGCGAGCGCTCTCGTCGTTGAGGGGGGAGTGAGAAAGCTCGCGAGGCCCGGCACCTTTGTGCCTGCCTGGCCGGCAGGCAGGCTAGGCACCGTTTCTGTTTTCCCCCTCTCTTTTCTCGCCGCTGTCACGATTTCCCTTTGGACTCTTTCGACCGGGAGTTATCTTCTTGGCCTGACACTCCCCTTGGGGATTGGGCTCTCAGAAGGGCTTCTTCTTGGGCTCTGGGAACGTCTCCGGCTTTCGAACCCACCCGCCCTTCTCGATGGAGCGCCGCTCCTTTTCTGGCTCACCATGCTTCTCGCCTTGGCGGTACCGGTTCTCACGGGGACACTTTCGGGGTGAAACTGTCCCCGGGAGAACCGGTTCGGCAGAACCGGTTCGCCGGAACCGGTACCGAATTTGTAAATTCGGGGGCATCAGGTAAACTTTTCCCGATAGGAGAATGCGATGGCGATCGAAACCCTGGTCAAAGAAGCGCTTGAGAAGGAAGCCTCCGATATCCACCTGAGCGTGGGGCGGCCGGTGACTTTTCGGATCCACGGCGAACTCACCCCCATGAATCAAAAACTGCTTGCCCCGGAGGAGACCGAGGCCCTGGCACGGGAGATTACGACCGAAGCCCATCGGAAGAAAATCGGAGAGGCCGGCGGGGTTGACTTCGGGTTTTCCTTTAAGGACAAGGCGCGCGTGCGCGTTTCCTGTTTTAAGTCGAAAGGCCATTATGCGATGGTCCTTCGTCTCCTCCCCTACCGGTCCTTCAGCTTTGACCAGATTGGGCTTTCCGAGAAGGTGATTGAACTTTTGAATCGCCCCCGGGGACTCATTTTGGTCACGGGCCCCACCGGTTCCGGAAAGACGACGACCTTGGCCGCGATGGTTGACTATATTAATGAACATTTCGCGAAACACATCATCACCGTGGAAGACCCGATTGAATTCATTCATCAACATAAGAAATCGGTCGTGACCCAGCGCGAAGTGGGAGAGGACGTCACCGACTTTTCCGAGGCCGTCGTGAAGTCGCTCCGGCAGGACCCGGATGTGATTTTGATTGGGGAGATGCGGGACCTTGCGACCATGGAAGCGGCGATTCGGGCGGCCGAGACCGGGCACCTTGTCTTCGCGACCCTTCACACAACGGGCGCCGCTCGGACGGTCGACCGGATCATCGACGTCTTTCCCACGCACCAACAGGCACAGGTCCGGGTGCAGCTCTCTGCAACCCTCATTGCCGTCATTTCTCAATGCCTCCTTCCCAAGGCGGACGGCACGGGACGGGTGGCCGCTTTTGAAATTATGATCGCAACCCCCGCCATCCGGAACCTTGTCCGTGAAGGGAGAACCTACCAAATTGTCTCTGAGATCCAGACCGGGGCGCGCCACGGGATGAAACTTCTCGACGACCACCTCCGGGAGCTTTACGATCACGGCGTCATCTCCTACGACTCGATGATCCAGGCGGCCTACGAGCCGAAAGACCTCTCCGAAAAAATCGTCCGCACGATCAGCAAACACTGAACGGTACCGGTTCTGGCGAACCGGTTCTGCCGAACCGGTTCTCCAGGGGACAGTTTC
>CAYJTI010000021.1:0-12777 GCA_964373135.1 uncultured bacterium
ATCAAGCATCAGCCCCGGCGTGAGCTCCTCCACTTTCCCCTTCACCTCTTCAAGCGCCTGATAAATGGGAACCGTCCCAATGGGGACCGGGCTCGCCTCGACGATCGCCTGACGAATTTCGTTGAGATTGCCGCCCGTGGAAAGATCCATCACGGTGTCGGCGCCGTAGTGAACCGACATATGAAGCTTCTCGAGCTCTTGCTCGATATTCGACGTCACGGCCGAGTTGCCGATGTTGGCGTTAATCTTGCAGCTTGAATTGATGCCAATCGCCATCGGTTCGAGGCTTAAGTGATTGACATTGGCCGGGATAATCATCCGGCCGCGTGCCACTTCCTGGCGCACCAATTCGGGCGCTAGATTCTCCCGCTTGGCGACATAGTCCATCTCCTCCGTCACGATTCCCTGGCGGGCATAATGCATCTGGGAGTCATTGGAATCCCCCTGCCGCTTCAAGACCCAGCTCTGGCGGAGCTCTCGCATGGTTTTTGAGCTGGCTTTCGAATCGCCGTTTGCTGACACGTTACCCCTCTCGCCTTTCAGTAAAACCTCTGGAACTCAAATTGAAGAAAAGAGTTAGGATTTTCACAAGATAAGCTTTTTTCTGGGAAAACGTATCTTACTCCCGCTCGGTAAACTTTGCAAGCTCACCTGGGCTCAAATATCTTCCTTAAACTCATTCCCCGGCCAAATGATTCGAATCCGCAAATGGCGCTCCGCCTCGTCCGAAGGGGTCACCGAACCCCACGCGACGGCGAATTCTTCCATTTGAACCTCGGGAGAATATTTCCCCGATTTTCCTAAAATGAGTTCCTGCGCTTTCAAATCATAGGCGGCACGGGCCATGGCGTAATAGGGGTCGTTCGTGGGGATGGACAAAACGGTGACGGTCCTCCCCACTTTTTCAGCGCTGGCGATAATCTGGGTAAAGAGCTCCTCCTCTTCCGGCAAGGGCTGGTTGACCATCCCTCCCAAATGGAACCCTTTGGCCACCCGGGCCGTGAATACAATCACGTCCGTCTCGTCCGGATTGACCTTCTCCAGAACTTTCTGGAGGTGAGTCAGGTTCTTCGGGTCCCGGACGGCGACAATGACCCGCTTCGGTTTTGTGGAGTGACAGGCCTCCGGGGTCAAGCGTTCCACTTGATTCAGATTGACCTGGTCAACCGGCTCTTCGCGTCTCGCGCGCTTCCGTTCGTTGACCCGTTCGGAAATCACAAAGACGATAAAGAAAACTAACGTAAAGAGGGACCCCGAAATCGTCGCGACCTGCTTGGTGATGAGGTTCGTCGCGGCCGTCACGAAAAGGACGAGAAAAATCGCCGCCAGTCCCACCGGGAGTTCAATCCCCTTGATTTTCAGATTAAACGGGACTTTAAATTCACGGGGGGTTTTGTCTTTATAACGGAGGATTAAAACCGCGAGGGCCGCAAAGACAAAACTCCAGATGACTCCAAAGGCGTAAGCTTCTCCCAAGACATAAATATTTCCCCGGCACAATAAAATGGTGAGAATCTGTAAGCCCACGGTCAGATTAATCAGCCGTGCCGAGGTCCCAAAGCGGGGGTGAGGCCGGCGGAGAAATTCCGGCAGGATTCCATCTTCCCCCACCCGATTGAGGACTCCATTGGCCCCGATAATGGAGGTGTTGACGGCCCCGGACAAAATCAAAAATCCGACAAGGACGACAAATGCCTGGAAAAGGAGTTTCAGGGGCTGGGGCCCCGCCAAATACATGGTGAGCCCGCTGATGAGATTGTTGGAGTATTGGCTCATTCGAACGGAATCGGGAATAATCATGATGGCAAAGAAAGTCACGAGGGAAGTCAAAGGCACACTGAAGAGAAAAATGCTGAAGGCGGCCCGTTTCAAATTTTTTAGCTTGGGCGCTTCAATTTCCCGGTACACTTGGGCCAGGGACTCTTCTCCGCTCATGGCCAGCAAGGAATGCCCGAACGCAATCGCAATGCCCAGGAGTCCGAGCGGCCGGATGTTGTCTTTCAGGGGATAAAGCCAGCCGAGGGAATGTTCGTCAAAAACCGGTGCGAACGGAGGCCATTGGAAACCCCGAATCCTGAGCGTTACAAGACTCCAGAGAATCACAATAACTCCCATAACGCTCGCTACTCCGATAATCTTAAGGGCCTTATCGCTTGACTCAGGAATTCCTTTCACATTCTGCCACCAGAAGTAGAGGGTGATCGCGATGGCAAACAAGACGGCAAAAAGATCCGTCGGCAATTGCCAGTGAATTTCCAAGGGGGGGAGGATGGAATTCAGAAGGCCGACCAAATACTGCCCCGCCGAAACCGCACTAATCGGGCCTGTCAAAACATAGTCAAACATCAGCGCTGAGACGGAAAGTTTGGCCAGCTTTCCGCCCATCGCCTCTTTGACCACCCGATAGACCCCTCCCCGCACGAACATGCCGCAAGATTCCATATAGACGGCCCGCACGGCATAGGAGAAAAGCATGACCCCAAGAACAAACCAAGGGGCGGCCTTGCCGATGGCGTGCTCGGCAATCCCTCCGATGTAATAAACCGTGGACCCAATGTCGCACAAAACGATGGCCGCCGCCCGCCAGAAGCTGATGAAACTCAGCATGGCGGTCGTCACGACAATCACATTCGTCGCCGTTTTCTTGCTTCTGGGGATGTAAGGCATTTTGAAATTAGGAGAGGGGACTCAGGCGCGGGGCTCTTCGCGCCGTTCGCGGATGTGGTGCCGGACGTCAATCCCTCGGGCGAGATAAATCACATCTTCCGCGATGTTGGTGGCCAGGTCCGCAATCCGCTCGAGATTGTGAGAGACCATAATCAGCGCCACCCCCTGACGGATGGTATCAGGCCGTTCCTGCATGGTTTTCTGGAGCTCACCGTAGATCCGGTCGTTAATCCCATCAATGACATCGTCCTCTTCAAGGATTTTCTTTGCCTTCTCGGCATCGCGCTCCATGAAGGCCTCCAAAGACTCCCGAAGCATTTCCCGGGCGGTCTCCGCAATTTTGGGGAAATCGACATAGGGCTTCATCGGCGGCTCCTGATTAATCTGAATCGCCTTCTCGGCAATGTTGACCGCCTGGTCCGCCATTCGCTCGAGGTCACTATTGATTTTGAGGACCATCGTGATGAAGCGAAGGTCAACGGCGGTAGGCTGATAAAGGGCGATGAGCTCGTGCCCCATCTCATCGATTTCAATCTCACAGAGGTTAATTTCCTGGTCCCCTTTCAGGACCTCTTCTGCCTTTCGCGAGTCCCTCTCCACCAGGGACTGGGTGGCCTTGCCGACGGCCTCCTCCACCTGGAGCCCCATTCGAAACACCTTGTCCTTGAGCCGTTTCAACTCATCGTCGAAATGTCGTTTCATCCAAACCTCCCGGTAATGTAATCTTCGGTCTCTCTCCGCTCCGGCTTCGTGAAGAGGTCGTCGGTGGGACCGAATTCAATGAGTTCTCCCAAATAAAAATAGGCCGTCTCGTCGGAGACCCGAGCGGCCTGCTGCATATTGTGAGTGACGATGACGATAGTATAGTCCTTCTTCATTTCGTGAATCAATTCTTCAATCCGGAGCGTGGCGACGGGGTCCAAGGCGGAACAAGGCTCGTCCATCAAGAGGATTTCAGGATCGACGGCGAGGAGCCGGGCAATCGAGAGGCGCTGCTGCTGCTCGAGTGAAAGCCGGAGGGCTGAGGCCTCCAGTGAATCCTTCAGCTCCTCCCAAAGGTTGACGGCCCGGAGGCTTTTTTCCACCACCGCTTCGAGTTGGTGTCGGTTGCAATTTAAATGGAGCCTCGGCCCAAAGGCGATGTTCTCAAAAATCGAAAGCGGGAAGGGGTTCGGCCGCTGGAAAACCATCCCGACCTTCTTTCGCAGGGCGATGAGGTCGGTCCCGGGGCGAAGGATATCTTCCCCGTCGATCGTTATTCTTCCTTTAATCTTCACGCCCTCAATGAGATCATTCATCCGATTGAGACAACGCAGAAAAGTTGACTTCCCGCAGCCGGAAGGCCCGATGATGGCCGTCACCTGTCGGGGCTTAACCCCGAGGCTGACTTCCTTCAACGCTTGAAAGTCGGAGTAGTACAAACTCAGGTTTCGGGCCGTGATTTTATATTGGTCTATTTGCATAAACTGTATTCAATTTAATCTTGACTCCCCTGCTGGCGCCTGCTACGCTTTCCCCGTGATAAAAAATGCCCGGGACAACCTATCCAAGTTTTTCTACGACAGCCCCAAAGTCAGCTTCGCCGTCCTTGTCATTGGCGGCTTAACACGAGCTTCGGCCCCTCTCTCGGAATTCTTCGTCGGGTTTCTAATCACCTTGATCCTGGTAATCTTTGGAATTATTATGGACTTTGTTCCTGTAAAGGTGAGTTAAATGAGTCCCTACGTACAAGTCAATTTGCTTATTCTTGCAGCGCTGCTCATCGGAATGGTCATCGTCTATTTTAAATACTTCCATCACCGGGCGGCGAGGTAAGGAAAAAGGGGGCCGTCTCCGCCGCCATTCCAGGCGGATCCGCCCTGCAGTTTGGCGGACCCTTTTTGGGGACACCCATTTTTGCCTGCTTTGCCTGTCCCCTTAAAGGTGCCTGTCCCCTTTTTCATCCGAATCTCCCTGAAATGTAATCTTCGGTGCGGGTGTCCCGGGGAACCGTAAACATCCGCTGCGTGCGGTCAATTTCCACAAGCTCCCCCATCAGGAAGAAGGCGGTCCGGTCGCTCACCCTCGCCGCCTGCTTGGTATTGTTCGTGACGAGAATCATCGTATACTTTTTCTTGAGCTCGGCCATGGCCTCCTCCACGTGCGCCGTTGAGATGGGGTCGAGGCCCGAACAGGGCTCATCAAATAGAATCACGTCCGGCTCGACGGCCAAGCTTCGGGCAATGCAGAGCCGCTGCTGCTGGCCGCCTGAGAGTTTCATCGCCGGGGTCTCGAGCCGGTCCTTCACCTCGTCCCATAAAAAGGCGGCCCGGAGACTTTTTTCCACGACGGCTTCCAGTTCATTCATTTTGTGAATCCCGTGAAGCCGGGGCCCGTAGGCCACGTTGTCGAAAACAGAAAGGGGGAGCGGCGTCGGGAGGGCGAAGATCATCCCGATCTTTTTTCGAAGCGTCGCCAGGTCCATTTTCTCGTAGATGTCGACCCCGTCCAAAAGGACCTTTCCCTCTTTTCGAAAAATCGGATTTTCATCGTTGAGGCGATTCAGCGTTCGAAGAAGGGAGGTCTTGCCGCTATTGGCGGGACCGATGACCGCAAGGATTTCAAATCCGTTCACGTCGAATGAAACATTTCGGAGGGGACGGAGGGTTCCATAGAAGACGCACAGGTTCTCGACCTTGATCTTATTTCGGGTCATCGCCTTGAAAGCCAAAGGGGGCCGTCTCCGCCGCCATTCCAGGCGGATCCGCCCTGCAGTTTGGCGGACCCTTTTTGGGGACACCCATTTTTGCCTGCTTTGCCTGTCCCCTTAAAGGTGCCTGTCCCCTTTTGCCTTACCATAGTTTCCGCTTCCGAAAACGGGCGCGAATGACAACGGCAATGGTATTCATCATTAGGACAAGAAGAATGAGGACGAGCGCCGTCCCGTATTGCGTGGAAAGCTTCACATTCGGCACCTGCGTCGAAATCACATAGAGGTGATAAGGAAGCGCCATGCATTGGTCAAAGACCGAATCGGGCAGGCGGGGCAAGTAAAAAGCAGCGACCGTAAAAAGAATCGGCGCTGTTTCGCCGGCGGCACGGCTGAGGGCAAGAATTGTTCCCGTAAGAATTCCTGGAATGGCATTGGGGAGCACAGCCCGTTGAATCGTCTGCCACTTCGTAGCCCCCAGCGCCAGACTCACTTCCCGGAAGGAACGGGGGACCGAGACCAAGGCCTCCCGTGACGCCGTAATCATCACGGGAAGACTCATGACGCCGAGCGTGAGCGAGCCGGAGAGGATAGAGGCTCCAAATTTCAGAAAAATGACAAAGATCCCCAGCCCGAATAATCCGTAAACGACGGAGGGAACACCGGCCAGGTTGACAATGGCAATCTCCACGATTCGTTTAAACCAGTTGTCCCGTGCATGTTCCGAAAGATAGATGGCGGCGAGGATCCCGATGGGGAGGGAAAAGGCGAGTGTCCCAAGGACCAAATAGATCGTTCCCAAGATCGCCGGGAAAATTCCGCCGGCCCGCATCCCAAGCCTTGGAGACGACGCAAGAAATTCCCAGCTCAAGGCAGGCAATCCATTCCTCATAATCATCACGAGAATCAAAGCCACAGGAATGAGAATCAAAAGCGTGGAAAGGAAGAGAAACAGGAAGGCGGCCTTTTCGGTGAGTTTGGGGTTCAGCCGAATCATCGCTTTTGATGAAGAAAGAAATCTGCCGTCAGGTTAATCACAAAGGAAAGGACGAAAAGGACGATTCCAATCGCAAACAGTGACGCATAATGCGGACTCCCTTGAACGGCCTCCCCCATCTCGGCCGCAATGGTCGCGGTCATGGTTCGGACCGGTTGGAGAAGGGAGGTGGGAATCTGAGCTGCATTCCCGGTAATCATCATCACGGCCATCGTCTCCCCAATCACTCTTCCGATGCCGAGCATCACCGCTGCCACCACGCCGGAGGAGGCCGCCGGAAGAACAACGCGCCAGATCGTCTGCCACCGGGTCGCTCCGAGGGCGAGCGCCCCTTCCCGGTAAGAACGGGGGACCGCTGTCAAGGCATCTTCCATAATGCTGACAATCGTCGGCATCGCCATGAAGCCAAGCATCAAAGAGCCCGAGAGCGCGGTGAGGCCGGTGGGGAGATCAAAAACTTTCTGAACGAGGGGAACGAGGGTCACGAGTCCGATGAATCCCAAAACAATGCTCGGAATCGCCGCCAAAAACTCGACGCTCGCCTTGAGGACCTCGCGCATCCAAGCCGGCGCCACCTCTGCAATGTAAACGGCGCAGGCCACCCCGACCGGCACAGAAATCAGGATGGAACCCGCGGTGACCCAGACGGAGCCGAGAATGAGAGGGAGCGTTCCAAAACGGGGCGGATCGGAAATCGGATACCAGTCTCTTCCCGAAAGAAATTGCCAAAGGGAGACCGTCTTGAAAAGAGCGAGCCCCTCCTTGAGAAGAAAGATGAAAATGAGAATGACAAACAGAATCGAGAGGGTTCCCGCAACAAAGATCGCCGCCTCAATGAGGAATTCAAAGCGACGCTTGGGGTCTCTTGACATTTGACAAAAATTCATCTCCCCTGTTTGTCTGACGTGGTTTGCCTGTCCCCCTAAAGGTGCCTGTCCCCTTTTTCTTTTACCCTTTTTCTTTTAATGGAACGAAGTCCATTTGCCGGACAATCGCTTGGCCGGCGGGACTCTGGACAAATTCAATGAATCGCTTGACCCCGCCCTCCAGCTCCCCCGCACTGTAAAGGTAAAGAGGCCTTGAGATGGGATAGGTCCCGCTTTGGGCCGTTTCGATGGTCGGTCGAATGGCCGAAGAAGCGGCGTCCTTCCTGATGGCAAGGGGCTTGAGGCCGGGGGGCACATAACCCAACCCGACATAACCAATCGCCATTCGACTGCGCACGACTTCTTGGACAATGGCCTGCGAGGAAGGCATCATGAGAGCAGAAGACGCAAATTCCTCAGGCCCTTTCGGATTTCCCCGCCGGAGGACATGCTCCAAAAAATAAACGTGGGTTCCGGAATTTCTCTCTCGAGAAACCACCAGTACCGGCCCGGGTTCCCCCCCGACTTCCTTCCAATCAACGATTTTGCGAGTGAAGATATCCGAGAGCTGGTCGATCGAAAGTTCAGAAATCCGGTTCGTGGGATGCACAATCAACGCTAAAGCATCCATTCCGACGTGATATTCCTTCACCTCCTTTCCCGTCGCCTTCGTAACGGCTTCCTTCTCCCCCGGTTTCATATCCCTCGAGGATTGAGCAAGGTGAGTCGTTCCATTGATTAAAGCCGCAATCCCGGTTCCGGAGCCTCCACCGGTCACAGCGATGCTCACGTCCGGATTTTGATTCATAAATTCCTCCGCCCACGCCTGGCCGAGATTCACCATCGTGTCGGAGCCCGTGATTTGAATCACATCGGGCTTGGCAAAGCAGACTGATGGAAAAGCAAAGAGCAGAAAAAGGGGACAGGCAAACCGGAATAGTTCCCTTGGTTTGCCTGTCCCCTTAAAGGTGCCTGTCCCCTTTTTCATCAAAACACCCATTCCAGATCGGTTTGGAAGCGGCGGGTTTCGTCGTCCGCTCCGGTGATGTTGTTGACAAAGTAACCTGTGAAAACAAATTTGAGATAATCCGTCAAGGCATACTTAAACTGGAGCGCACTCCCCCGTTTATCGGCGTGGCCCGCTCCAAAGTCGCTTTCACTAAACGCCCCGACCACGGCGTTGGGTTCAATGTAAGCGTAATAGTAGGAGGTCTCCCAATCCCCTTTTTTCTTTGCGCTACCAAGCTTAAGGCCAAATTCGTAGGCGTTGTTCCGGTCGAGCGGGTCGCGGGCCTGGTCGGCCAAGTTCACGGCAAAATCGCTGAAAATTTTGACGGGAAGCTCCCCCACCTTGAATTGAAGGGCGTTGTAAACCTGAAGGATGTCGAAGTCACCGGCCTCAAGGGAGGTTGAAGAGCCAATGCGGGTATTCCCTCGGGCCAGCGAAGTCGAATCGATGATGAAATTGGAATTCCCCGCATAATCCGAAAAGTCATAGTAGGCGAGAGCGCTCGTCACCTTGGGCACCGACTCCCCCGAAAATCCCGGAAGGGCCCACTCCGCCCCCGTCTGGACCCCATAGATCTCCGCATCCGGGGCGGAAACATTTTCCTGCAGTAAATACTGACCGAGTGTCACAAAGGGCTTCAATTTCCCGTCTAGAAAACTAAATTCAAAGGATTCAGCGAAGCCCTCAGGCGTCACATCCCCGTCCCAAATCATGGTACTCGACCGGGCCGAAAAGGGATTTTCAAACTTTCCCCCGACGACCGAGGCGGTTTCAAGAGACGGAACATATTCTTCAAGAAATGTGGGCTTGTATTTCACGTAGGCCTGATCCATCAGAAAATTTTTGTAGGAGAAGTCCCCGGTCATCGTCTGGTTCGTGGAAGTGGGGTCTGTCGCCGCGCCATTCACGAGCCGAAATCCTAAATCAAGATTTTCGGTCAACTGCTTCTCAATCTTCCACCGCAGGCGGTAGCGGAAACGGTTGCGGTCCCGCGTCGCCTCGTTTTGATTGAAGCCCTCATAACGCAGACGGAAATCCCCGCCCATCTTCATTCCCTCAAGCCACTGGGGGCCGGTCTCGGGCGGACCGGGGAGATGAACCGCCTTCTCCTCAGGACCTTTGATTTCAATCTCGCGCCGGAGCTCCTGCATGTCCTCCTGATGCATCCGGTTCTGTTCGGTGAGTTGATTTTGAAGTTCAAAGATTCGCTGCTCCAGTTCCTGAAACTTCGTGTTGACCTCAGACGGGTTCAAATTCATAGGCGGCTCCGCCCAAACCCTCGGTGAAAGGATAAAAAAGAAAATCAGAGCAGCGAACGCAATCCTTTTTGAAATGGTTGTCATCGGATTCCTCCCTTGATTTTGGTAAGGCGGTTTCATATTTTTACCGAGAAGGTAGCTGGAAATAATTACAGCGGGTTCGAGGAAATGTTACGATTCGGTTACAATTCCGACTCGGCGGCGGCCTGCTTGAAGCGGGCGTGGAGGCGGTCACGCAGACGGCGGAATTCCGTGAGGCTGGCCGCGGAGGGGACGGTGTCGTGCGGGGGGTCGGGAAAGCTCCAGTGAAGCTGCTTCTTCGAGCCGGGAAAAATGGGGCAGGCCTCCTTCGCGGTGTCGCAGACCGTGATGACGACATCGAATTCTTGTCCCTTGAACTCATCGATTGATTTGGAGCGCTGTCCCGAAATATCGATTCCAATTTCCTTCATCACTTGAATCGCAAGCGGATGAACCCTCGAAGGGTTCGTTCCGGCGCTTAAGACTTCAAAACAATCTCCGCCGTAATGCCTGAGAATTCCCTCCGCCATCTGCGACCGGGCGGAATTTTGCGTGCAGAGAATCAGGATTCGCTTCTTCCTCATTTGCCAAACGAAAGGGTAAATTTGGAGCCCCGGCCCGGAGCCGACTCCACCGAAATCTGGCCGCCGTGAAGTTCGACCAAATGCTTCACAATGGCGAGGCCGAGGCCGGCCCCGCCGGTTTCACGGGAGCGGGCCTTGTCAACTCGATAAAACCGTTCGAAAATTCTCTCCCGGTCCGCCTCGGGAATTCCCGGGCCGTTGTCCTCAACTTCAATCTCTAAGCCGCCCGCCCCTTCCCGGCTCCGAATCCAGACCTTCCCCCCCTCGGGAATGTATTTCAAGGCGTTGTCCACCAGATTGCTGAAAATTTGATTCAGCTTGGAAGGGTCGGCTGCGACCGGTTGTGCCGTCTCTTTGATTTCGTTGCGAAGTTCAATCCGCTTCAAACGCGCCTGATTGAGAAACCGTTCAAACAGCCGGTCAACAAAAGGCCTCAAGGCGACGGCCTCCGTTCGAATCTCTTCCTTCCCCGATTCAATTCGAGAAAGATTCAAAAGGTTTTCCATGAGGTGACTCAGTTCCGTTGCGTGTCGAAAAATAACTTCGACCGGTCTTCTTTTCTCTTCCGAATCGGCGGCAAGTTCCTCCAAGAGGGTCTCGCTATAGCCTCGAATAGCGGTCAGGGGAGTTTTCATTTCGTGAGAAAGATTGGCGATGAAGTCGCGGCGGACTTCTTCAAGGCGCCTGATTTCGGTCAAGTCGTGGAAGACAGAAACCACGCCTGAGAGTTTTCCGTCCCGCCTGACCGCTGAAAAGTGGACCTGGAGCACGCGCCCTCCCGGCTTTTCAAAAACGATTTCCCGCTCCACGGGCTCCCCTTTTTGAATCACCTCCCGAATCGCATCGTCACAGGCGACATTGGAGAAAACCTCCAAGGCGGAGCGCCCCTCCACGCTTCCCTTGAGCGCAAACATTTCCCGGAGCGCCGGATTCGAGTAGACGATGTTTCCCTCCCGGTCGGTGAGGAGGACCCCCTCGACCATCCCTGAGAAAGTCGTCTCAAGCCGGGCCCGTTCTTCTTCGAGCCGGAGAAAGGCAGACTGAAGTTCACGATTCACTTCCGCAACTCTTCGCTCGAGACGAAGACGGGACCGGCGTTCTCTCTGGATAAAGAATAGGAGGCCTGCGAATAAAACGAGGGTGAAGACTGCGAGAAGCGGAATCATTGAAAACGAAAACCGATGCCGCGCACGGTTTCGATCCGGTCACCGATTTTTCCCAATTTTTGGCGAAGCCTCGAAAGGTGCGTGTCAATCGTCCTTGAATCGCCGTAGGATTCAAAGCCCCACACCTTTTCAAGCAGCACGTCCCGCGTTTGAAGACGGCCTTTGGCTTTCACGAGCTCGGCCAGGAGCGAAAATTCCGTTTTGGTCAAATCGAGCCTCCTTCCCTTGAGGCGCGCCTCAAAATTTTCTTCGTCGATCTCAAGCTTGCCTATTTTAAGGGGCGGTGCGCTCTTCGCCGCCGGCTTCTTTTCACCCCGCTTCAAAACGGCCTTCACGCGAAGCACAAGCTCTCTCGGGCTGAAAGGTTTTGGGATGTAGTCGTCGGCCCCGAGCTCAAATCCGACGATTCGGTCCACCTCCTCGGTCCTTGCCGTGAGCATCACGATCGGAATTTCACGCGTCTCCTCCCGTGCCTTGAGGAGTTTGGTGAGCTCCTTGCCGTCCATCTCGGGAAGCATGAGGTCGAGGAGAATTAAATCCGGTTTCGATTGCTGGATTTTCCGGAAGGCCTCGTTCCCATCGCGGGCGACCGACGTCTCGAACCCCGCCTTCTAAAGGTGGAGCTGGACAAGATCGCAAATATCTCTCTCATCTTCGACAATTAAAATTTTCTGTCTTAAGCTCATCTGCTTCTCTAACCTTCCCCCTCACCCCAGCCCTCTCCCCCTCGGGGGGAGAGGGCTGGGGTGAGGGGGATTCACCATTACCTTCTTCGGCTGCGCCGAGACTTTCTTCTTCTCCTCAACCTTCGGAAGCGATGTCTCGGTCGCCTCCGCTTCCCTCTTCGAACCCGTCTCTTTCGCCTTCGGATTCGGCGCCGCCTCGGCCGCTGTCTCCGCCGCGCTCGCCTCCGAATTTTCTCTCGCCGCCTCCGCTTTTTTTTGGTCAAATCCTTCCCCATCATAATCTGGTCCTCGCCCGAGCCGTAGAGGTCCTTGAGGGTCCCTTCCCAGCGGAAGCCGTGATTGGTGTAAAAGGAGACGGCGCCGCCATAAATCGCGTCACTGGAGGTGGCGAGAAAAAGTTTCCGGGCGTCCCGACGCTTGAGGTCGCGCTCGATATATTTCAGAAGCTGGGCGCCGATTCCGTAGCCGTGATATTGGGGGTGGATGTAAGTGTAGCCGAGCCAGTAGACCCCGGTCGCTTCCAGGTTGTCGTAAAAGTAGCCGGAGACGCCGATGACTTTTCGGCCCGCTTCGGCCACGATGACCTTATCCCATCCCCGGCCCCAGCGGCGGAAATAATCGCGGTAATATCGGGAGGCGTAACGGGCGTCCCGCGTGTCGTGCATTCGGATGAGACGAAGGACGCGCTTGAGCTCCTCCTTGTGCATTTCCCGGATATGACATTTCATTGTTCTGTCCCGCTAGCCCTCTACCGTCATTGCGAGCCCGCTCGGCTTTTCGGCGGGCGAGGCAATCTCTGAGATTGCTTCGTCGGCCTCCAGCCTCCTCGCAAT
>CAYJTI010000022.1:0-12719 GCA_964373135.1 uncultured bacterium
TTCCTTTCCGCTTTCGATTTCTCAGGGTCAATCTCCCCTTCCATTTCTTTGAGCTTGAAAATCCGCACCAGCTCCGGCCACTCAAATTGCTGTGTCACCTCACTCAGCTCAATCCCAATTTCCTTCTTGGCATATTTCCGAAGCGTCTCAAGGGGCCTGAAAAGCCCGCTTTCGATTTCCTGGTGAAAGGCCCATTCTCGAAAGAAGGCCTTAAGTTTTTTATTAAAAACCCGTGAGCCGGCGGTCAGAATTTTCCGCTTCAAATCGCCCAGGAATTTGTCGGAGAGGGGTTTGCCCTTGAAAACATTTTGGAAGGCGTTGAGATTGCGGCGGTAAAGCGGCAGATTTTCGAGGCCGTAAGCTTCGACGCGTTTCGGTTGACCTTCAAGAAGATTCTCCAAGAGGAAAAGTTCGGCGCCGCCTGCGACCGCATCTTGAGTCAGGAGGTCGGCCATTTTGAGGGCAGGTTCGGGGTCTTTAAAAAATTGAATCCGGCTCGCGTCGGCTTTGCCAAATCCCCCTTCCAAGAGAATCAGCTCGAGCCCGTATTTGTCGCGAAGGTGCTTGAGAATTTTCTTCGTCTGGAGCTGCGCCTCGTAGCTTGCGTGGGCGTCCTGGAGATGGAGGACGAAGGGAGGCGCGAGCGGTTTCGCCGCTCGATTGGGCGGAAGATAGCGTTCCTGAATGAAGCCGAGTGACTCGGGAATTTCAATCTTGGGGGCCAACGAGGGAATGGGAACTTCGAAGCCGGGCGGAACGGGGGCCGACCATCCGACGCTCGTGGTCGTAAAGCAGACCCCTACAAAAAGGGCTACAGATTTTAAAAGACTTGATTTCGAATCAAGCCTTGTCCCGTCTCGGGTATCCATTCCGGAATTTTCAAATTACGATTCCCTTCAACAATTTCTAGTAGACGGGAACAGGGAATCCTCAAACCATGGGTAACTGATTTTGTGCCAAACGGATATGAGTAAAAGATACCCCACCTTTCCGCTTCGGTCAAGGGAGATACTAAAAATTCTTATGAAGTCCTTTCCAAGCTCTAACCTGTTGTCTTGCAATAGGTTGATTTGTGCCCGGCGCATGCCTAGCACAAGGGTGCCGATTGCGGTATGGAAAAAGGGACAGTCCCCCGGGACTCTCCCCTTTTCCCCTTTTCGGGGCCATTGCGATAGAATACGCCAACATGGCGACTGTCTCTGTCATTATCCCCGCCTTTAACCGTGCCCACACGCTGGGGCGCGCTCTTGATTCTATTCTGGCCCAGAAGGAAGTCTCCCTTGAAATTGTGGTCGTCGACGACGGCTCCACGGATGGGACCCGGGAGCTCGTCGCCAGATTCATGAGCCAGCATGGCGAGATTCGATACCTTCACCAGGCGAATCAGGGTCCGGCGGCGGCAAGGAACGCTGGAATTCTGAATGCGCGTTCAAATTTTATTGCCTTTCTCGATTCGGACGATGAATGGCTGCCGGGTAAGCTTCGAGCTCAGCTTCGCTTCTTCGAAGAAAATCCGGATTATCTCATCGCTCAGACCGAAGAAATCTGGATTCGAAGCGGCCGGCGCGTCAATCCAATGAAGAAGCACAAAAAATATGGCGGCTGGATTTTCGACAAATGCCTCCCGCTCTGCATCGTAAGTCCCTCGGCTGTGATGATGAAACGGGAACTGATTATGTCATTGCGAGCTAAGAGGGGTAGGTCACACTTAAGTGTGACCTACCCCTCTCCCCCTTCGGGGGGGAGAGGAGAAGAGGTGAGCGGGGGACTCTTTGACGAATCCCTCCCCGCCTGCGAAGATTATGACCTCTGGCTCCGAGTGAGCGCCCGATTTCCCATTGGCCTCATTGAGAAACCTTATGTGGTGAAATATGGCGGGCATCCCGACCAACGCTCCCGGCAATTTCCGGTCATGGACCGGTTCCGGATTCAGGCCCTCCAAAAGATGATTGGGTCGGGAATTTTGACCGACGAACAAAACGAGGCGGCAATGAGAGAACTCAAACGCAAATCAGACATTGTCCGGCGGGGAGCGTTAAAACGCGGAAAGGACGTCACGGCTCCGTCGTTGCAAGGACGCGAAGCTCATGAGACTCTATAAACCCCGCAAAATCTACCTCGAAAAGGAGGCCCAAGATTTTCCCGACGTCGGGAGAATTCTCTCCCGTCTGCCCGGCGTTCCAGTTGAACAAAAACGCCTGTCCCTCAAAAGGGGGCTGTCCCCTTTTTCTCGAGATGCGATTGGGGCGGGAAAGCGGTCTCTTCTCCTCGCACGCGACCGGGGCCGGGCGTTTAAGCCTTTCCCAACTCCCGAGGGGACCATCTCCTGCAACTTCTACTCCCTCCACTTGGTGGAGGGGTGTGACTTGGAATGTTCCTACTGCATCCTTCAGGCGTATCTCACGAATCCCCTTCTCACGGTCTATGTCAACACGGAGGAAATTCTCGCGAATCTCGAAAAATTTTTGTCCGTGCATCCGAACGAAACCTTCCGAATCGGGACCGGGCAGCTCGCCGATTCGCTCTCACTGGACCATCTCACCGCACACACGGAACTCCTCGTCCCTTTCTTCGCAAGACAGACCAACGCGCTTCTCGAACTAAAAACCAAGAGTGTCAATATCGACCGCCTTCGGAAGCTTGACCCGGGCGGACGGACGATTGTCTCGTGGTCGATGAACACCCGAAAAATCCAGCGCGGCGAAGAGCACAAATGCGCATCGATTGAGGAAAGGATTAAAGCGGCGAAGCAATGCCTCGACTGGGGCTACCGGGCCGCCTTTCATTTCGACCCGCTCATTGATTATGAAGGCTGTCTTGAGGAGTATGACGAACTGATTGAAATGATTTTCTCCCGGGTCAATCCGGAAGGAGTCGCCTGGATGAGTTTGGGCTCACTCCGGTTTATGCCGGAACTTAAGTCCATCATGGAGCGGCGCTTCCCCCGCTCGCCCCTCCCCTTTGCCGAGTGGGTACGGGGAACCGATGGAAAATTGCGTTACTTCAAGGAAAGGCGTGTTGAGCTCTATCGTCACGTTCTCGGGCGACTCCAGGAATCAGCGCCGGACGTTCCGATTTACCTCTGTATGGAAACGGAGGAAATTTGGGAGCGCGTGCTCGGTGAGAAGGCCCGCCCGGCGGAGACCTTAAGCCGTCTCGACCAGACCGTCTGTCTGTAGAAAAGGGGACAGGTCACTTGGACTCAGAGCGAGCGAGTGGCCTGTCCCCTTTTCTCTTCATCTTTTTGACGATTATTTCTTGACGGCGGCGGGGACCTCTTTGGGATTATCGACCGGGCGAAGGGGCGATTCGTTAGAAACCTCGTCGATTGATTTTTCTTCCCCCTTCTTGGTTCCCTCAACCTTTCCCCACTCTTCCCCTTCCTCCCAATCCTCCCACCAATCCTCTTCTCCTTCGGCCTCGGTCTGGCCCTCCTCGGCCTCCAAGGCTTCCTTCTCGGGTGACCCGGTTTCCGCCTCGGTCTGGCCGTAACCGGCGGCGGGGATAAAGAGGAAGCCGCTCAAGAAAAGGGTAAAGAAAACTTTTGCCATCGGGTCTCCTTTCGTGGGGAAAAAGGAAGACACCTTTCGGGTGTCCGTCCCCTTTTCCTTTTTCTATCATACGCAACGCTTAAGAAAAAACAAGCACTCCCCCGAGAAAGGCGGTGAGGCCGACCAGGAGGTTTCCCGCCAACGCCCCCCCGACCAGACTCGGCCGGTAAAACATTTGCCCTTCTTTCCCGAATCGCCAATAAAAGGCACGGACCGTGTAGAGAGTGAAAACGCCGGCCGCTGAGAAAAAGTGCCGGCGGACGGGCGGAGGAATCCCTCCCGCATCGACGGGGCCTGCAATCGCCGCCGCAATCATAAAGAGAAATCCAAGCCGAAAAGAAAAAAGGGCGAAGCGGTGGTAGGCGGAGTCCTTTTTCGCCAGCCAGAAAATAAGGAGCAGAAGTTCCAGAAAGTAAAACGCAATCGGAAAATGGACGAGCGGCGGGTGGAAGAGAATGTCCAAGCTAAAACCTCAGGGGACCCCTCGTGATTTTCATACCGAGGGAATTTTATCGGGATAATCTCCCCTTGTCAGGTCATTTATCTGAGCCCTCGGGGAGTTTTTCCGAGGGCTCACCCTGAGGAATCCGCCGATTTTTGGCGGATGACGTAGGGTTACCGTAATCTTATAGAGGGGGAGGGGAGTGAAACTCCCCGACCCCTCATTTATCTACTTCAAGCTGGGCGATGTATTGGGCCGGCTTTTTCTTGAACTTTTTAATGCAACCGGCGCAGCAGAAGTGGTAACGCCTCCCTTCGTGGACATACGAGACTTCCGGATTGACCTCGTCGCCGCTTACGGGACAAATTTTGTTTCCGGCGTCAACGACCTCCGTCCCACTCACGGCTCCGGCGCTCTCCGCCAGAGTGACAGGAACCGCGCTGAAAATCATCATCAAAGATGCCAGCATTAGTACGCCGTTTGAAAAATTCCTGGCCGCTCTCCCCCTCACCCCCGCCTCCGCCATACCGCCCGGCGGACCCGCCGCGCATTCTGGCGGGCTCTCCCAAAGGGAGAGGGGGAAATTCCTTGGACTCCCTCCCTTCTCCCCTCTCTCCCTCTGGGGGAGAGGGGAGGGGGTTGAAACCAGGCACGAATTTATCAAACGGCGTATTAGTTTTTTAAGCACGTTTCGTTTCTCCCTTTTTTATTTCGAAGTTCCACTTCCAAATCGCATAGACTGCCGGATAGACCAAAAGTTCAAGCGCGAAGGAGCTGAAAAGCCCGCCCACCATCGGCGCCGCAATCCGTTTCATCATATCGGCCCCGGTCCCGGTTGACCACATAATGGGGAGAAGCCCCATAAAGGCGGCCATGACGGTCATCATCTTGGGCCGGACCCGCTTCACAGCGCCGTGGACAATGGCTTCTTCCAAATCCTCTTCGCTCCTCATCTTCCCCTTTTCAACCGCCTCGTGGTAGGCCAGGTCAAGGAAAAGAAGCATGAAGACCCCGGTCTCCGCATCGAGCCCCATTAAGGCAATCATCCCGACCCAGACGGCAATCGAGATATTGTATTTCAAAATCCAAAGGAGCCAGACCGCTCCAATCAGGGAAAAGGGGACGGCGAGGAGAACGATTCCCGTCTTCACGGCCGACCTTGTGTTCATGTAAAGGAGAACACAGATAATGAAGAGGGTAAGGGGCAAGACGATTTTGAGCCGGTTTTTGACACGAATCATATTTTCATATTGTCCGCTCCAGAGAATAGCGTAGCCCGTTGGGAGTTTTAATTCTCGAGCGACTAAGGACTTTGCTTCCTCCACATAGCCTCCAATATCGCGGCCCGCCATATCGACGAAGACGTAGCCGGCCAAGAGGCCATTCTCATTTCGAATCATCGCGGGCCCTGAAACGAGGCGAACCTCAGCGATTTCAGCCAGCGGAATCTGGGCCCCTGCCGAAGTCGGGACGAGGACCCGCTTGAGCTTTTCCAGATCGTCCCGAAGTTCCCGGGCGTAACGGACGTTCACGGTATAGCGTTCGCGCCCCTCCACGGTCGTCGTGACGGCTTCCCCGCCAATCGCTGAAGTGATAATCATCTGGGCTTCTTCAACGGAAAGGCCGTAGCGGGCCAGTTGCTCCCGCCTCAAATCAAAATCGACAAAGTAGCCGCCCGTCACCCGCTCGGCATAGATACTTCTCGTGCCCGGCACCCGGCGGAGAATCTGCTCAATTTGAATTCCAATCTCCTCGATTTTTTTAAGGTCGGCGCCAAAAATTTTGATTCCAATCGGGGTCCGGACGCCGGTCGAGAGCATGTCGATTCGGTTTTTAATCGGCATGGTCCAGGCATTGGTGCTCCCGGGAATCCGGAGCGCCTGGTCCATTTCATCAATCAGTTCTTCATACGTAATGTGTTCGGGCCAAACGAGGCGAAGCGGGCCTTTGAAAAGTTCCGGCACCCAGAAGGAATACCATCGATTCCTCTTTCTCCATTCCGTCTCAGGCGTTAGCAAAACCACGGTTTCCATCATGGAGAAGGGGGCGGGGTCGGTTGAGCTTTCAATCCGCCCGGCCTTCCCGAAGACGCGCTCGACCTCCGGGAAACCTTTCAAAATCTGGTCCTGTTTCTGCATGAGGGCTTGGGCCTCGGTCACGGAAATTCCCGGCAGAGTCGTCGGCATGTAAAGGATGCTCCCCTCGCGAAGGGGGGGCATAAACTCCGAGCCGAGTTTGAAGTAAATGGGAATCGTCGAGATAACCAGCGCCAGCGCGAAGATAATCGTCGCCTCCCGGTGTTTCAGGACGAAACGGCAGGCCGGTTCGTAAATTTTGAAGAGAATTTTACTAATCGGATGCTTCTCCTCGGGGTAATAGGTCCCGACCGCCACCGCCGTCGCAAGCTTGGAGAGCCAGGGCGATTTCAGTTTAATCGGCTCCATCCGGGTGAAGAGCATCCGCATCGCAGGGTCGAGCGTCACGGCCAAAATCGCGGCGATGGCCATGGCCAGATTTTTCGCCCAGGCGAGCGGTTTAAAGAGGCGGCCCTCTTGGTCCACGAGGGTGAAAATCGGCATGAAGGCAACGGCAATCACGAGGAGCGAAAAGAAAACCGAAGGCCCGACTTCCTTCAAGGCCTTGAGCCGAATGGCGTGGTAATCCCCCTTTCTCCCCCCTTCAACCCACTGCTCGAGCCGCTTGTAGGCATTTTCAACTTCCACGATGGCGCCGTCGACCAAGACCCCGATTGAAATCGCAATGCCGGAAAGCGACATGATGTTGGAGGTAAGTTTCATCCCGTAGAACGGAATAAAGGCGAGCAGGACCGAAATCGGAATCGTGACAATCGGGATGACGGCGGAGGGGAAGTGCCAGAGGAAAAGAAGGATGACGAGGCTCACGATAATCATCTCTTCCATCAGCTGGTGCTTCAAGGTGTCAATGGCCCGGAGGATTAATTCCGACCGGTCATACGTCACCACGAGCTTTACGCCTGGTGGAAACGAAGGTTCAACTTCTTTGATTTTCGCCTTGACGCGATTGATGACATTGAGGGCATTCTCACCGTAGCGCATGACGACGGTCCCCGCGACGACATCCCCTTCGCCGTCGAGGTCGGCCAGTCCCCGCCGGATGTCGGGACCAATCGTCACGGTCCCAAGATGTTTCACAAGGACCGGCGTCCCTTTTGCGTCGGTCGCGACCACGATTTCCTCCAAATCCTTCACCGACTTTGCATACCCTCGGCCCCGCACCATATATTCCGCCCCGGAAAATTCAAGGAGCCGGCCGCCGACTTCCTGATTTCCCTTTCGAACCGCCTCAATTACGGTAGTCAGCGGAAGGTTGTAGGCCAGGAGCCGGTTCGGGTCGATTGAAATCTGATACTGCTTCACAAAGCCGCCGATGGAGGCGACCTCGGCCACACCCGGGACGCTCTGGAGGTAATAACGAAGATACCAGTCCTGAAAGGAGCGGAGCTCTTGAAGGCTGTGCTGGCCGGTGGGGTCGACGAGGGCGTATTGAAAAACCCAGCCGACGCCCGTCGCATCGGGGCCCAGTTCGGTCCGCACGCCCTCGGGAAGTTTGGGAATGATTTTGCTCAAATATTCTAAGGTCCGGCTCCGGGCCCAATAGAGGTCGGTGCCGTCCTTGAAAATTACATAGACGTAGGAAAATCCGAAATCGGAAAATCCTCGAATCGCCTTCACCCGTGGGGCGCCGAGCATCGAAGTGACGATGGGGTAGGTGACTTGGTCTTCAATGATGTCCGGGCTCCGGTCCCAGCGCGAATAGATGATGACCTGCGTGTCGGAAAGGTCGGGAATCGCATCGAGGGGAACATTTTTGAGGGACCAGACCGCCCCCACCATGGCCGAAATCACAATCAGGATGACGAGAAATTTATTCCGGGCGGAAAACTCGATAACCTTTTCCGTGAACCCTTCTTTCCGGAGGGCGGTCGGGGCCTGGAAATCAGCCATGCTGATGCTCTCCCGCTGCGGGGGTCATCCCCGCCAGTGCCGACTGGAGGCGGCTTTCCGAATCGATTAAAAAGTTTCCGCTCAGGGCCACTCTCTCTCCTGCTTGAAGTCCAGAAAGGACTTCATAAGAATTTTCCGCCTTGGTTCCGAGTTTGACTTCACGGGGCTCAAAGAGACCTTCCCCTTGAAGGACAAAAACGATGGTGCGCTCCCCCGTTTGCAGGACCGCTTCCTCCGGAAGTGCCAAGAGCTCGCCCAGGTCGGATTCGAGGGAGACATCCACATAGAGGTCGGGGCGAAGAAGCCCTTCGGGATCTTCGGCCCGGGCCCGGATTCGAATCGAGCGCGTGGCCGAATCGAGCACGGGGTCCAAGGCACGCACCTCGCCCGTGAATTCCTTATCTGGAAAAGTCGGCACCCGCACCTTGATTTGAGTCCCGATTTTCACAAAGGGGAGTTCATATTCATAAATATTGGCATACACCCATACTTGGTACCGGTTCTGGCGAACCGGTTCCGGCGAACCGGTTCTGGCAGAACCGGTACCTAAAATGAGCGTGCGGTCGCGCACGGCCTCTTTCTCAAGCTCCACGATTTCACTCTCGGACATTCCCAGGAGATGAAGCCGGATTCGGGCCGCATCGACGAGAGCCTCGGCCCGTTCAATCGGCTCATGATAGGGCCCCTTCTCGGCCTCCTTGCGAGACTCGACCGCGGAAATGAATTCCTCCTGGGCGCTAAAAAGCTCGGGGTCATAGGCCACGCGTCCCGCGGTCCGAATCGCTTTGACGAGCTTTCGTTTCTCAACAGCTCCGACTTTGACACCCATCACTTGCTGCTTTTCAATGGGAATCTGAACCGCACTGTGGCCCGGAACCGAGCTCCCTCGTTGAACAATTTCATCTTCGTAAACCGCAATGTAATCCATCCCCATGGAATCTTTCTTCGGAACGGGTGAAATGTCAGGCTGTCCCATCGGATGGCGATAATAAAGAATCTCCCGCTTTTTCTTTTCGCCGGCGCCCGGCCTCGGGACCATTTTCATGTTGCAAATGGGGCAATCGCCCGGACGGTCCGAGACATACGTGGGGTGCATCGGACAGTGATAAAGCCCCTTTCCCTTTTCAAGCGCACCGGCCTTCACCCCTTCGCCCCGGAAAATAATCCGAGGCACGACAAAGATGGAGAAGGCCCCGAGAATGAGAAACAAAAGAATCAGCTCGACCTTAGTTACTTTCTTCATCTGCTTTTCCTCCCTCCAAATCGATGCCGACGACTCGCTCGAGCTCGGCAAAACTCTGCTCGCGCATCGCAAGCGCCTCAAAGTAATGATGACGAAATTCTGTCAAGGCCCTTTGGGCTTCCATCACGCTGAGAAAATTTCCCCTGCCGGACTCGTATTCGGCGAGGAGGGAGCGCACGGCGGACTCCGCCTGAGGGACCACGTTCGACTTGTAGGTCCGGGCAGTCCGGTCATGCGCGTCAAATTCGGCCCAGGCCCCCTGCACCTCAAAAAGGACCATATTCTTCATATTCTCCACCGCCGCTTCGGCCGCCCGCTTCTCGGCCCGCTTCTCCTTGATTTGACCGACGCGCCCCAGAATGGAAAAGACCGGGACTTCAAAGCCGAAAAATTGGTCGTATTCCCGGATGTTTCCCTCGCCCGAAAACTTTCTCGCCTCAATCCGAACCTGGGGGTCCGGAATCAGGTCAAAGACGGCGCTTGTGGCCTCGGTCTTGGCCGCCTCGAAACCGTAGCGCATGGCCGCCAGTTCCGGACGATGGCGAAGCGCCAGGTTCATCAAATCGTCCTGCGTGTGAGGAAACTTTCGCTCGGGAACTCGAATCGCAAGGGAAAGGGGCTCCGTGGCCGGACGGCTGAGGAGGGCATTCAAGCGGGCGCGCGCCGTGTCGCGCTGGTTGTAATGCTTGGCGACTTCATTCGCGACCATCGCCAGTTCGCTGTGAACCCGCAGGACTTCATGGTAGGGAACCTGGCCGGTGGAGTAGCGCGATTCGGCCGAGCGGGCAAGCCTTTTGAGAATCCGCTTGGTCTCTTCATGAAGCCCGATTTCGTGCTGCCGGAAAAAATATTCGTAATAAGCCTGTTTGACCTCATTGACGATTTCGCGCTCCTTCGCCTTGTAATCGGCCTCGGCCATTTTCGCTTCTTTTCTTGCCACACGGCCCCGAAGAAATTTTTTCCCGGGAAAGGGGACCTTTTGAGAAATCATCCATTCGATATTGTTGGCGCGGTCGGCGTCGACTCTTCCGCGCGGAATCCCTTCAAAATCGGCGCCGAGCATCGTATCCCCCCACGACACGGCCTGCCAGACCTTCGCCTTCGCCGCCTTCCAGCGCTCAACGTAAACCTGAATCTCCGGATTTTTCGCGAGCGCCTCCCGAACCAAATCGGAAAGGTCGAAGGGCGCGGAGGCGAGCTCCATCTGGGGCCAGGCGGAGGGGAGAGGAGAAAAAATGGCGAGAGCGGCTGCCACTGTGAGGGCCGCCGCCTTTCGCAAAGGGAGGCCTATGGGCCCGAAGGAAATCTTCCGGGCAGCCCGCCAACTCCCACTTGATTTTGGCTCAGGCACGATAGGCCTCCCTTTCCAATCCATCTTACCGGCCCTTCCCCTCGAAAACCACAACCGCCTTGGTCCCGAGCGAACGGCCCGGCTTCTCCTCCCGAATTCTTTCGGCCGAGAGCGTCGGCTGAGGAATTCGGCGGAGAAATTGCTGGACCGGCTTGCCGGGGCTCAACTCACCTCCCGGAACCAGGAGAATCGGATTGAATCCCGCTTCTCCCTTTTCCGGCTGCATCCTAGCCACCACGGCCTTCGTGCCTCCCTCATAGGCCCAAAGGTTTCCTCCAACGGCAAGGGCCGCCAGGGCCAGCATCGCAATCAACGGAATTGTTTTCATTGGAACCACCTCCATTTCAATTTTGAAAAAAGGAAATCCCTCCCCCAAGGCAGAAAAGGCCCTTGAGGTTCAAACCGAAAAGGGTGGAATTCTAGATTCGGAGAATCTGGAGAGCGAGATAGAGTGGAGCGTTAAAAGAAAAGGAAGGCGGGCCGGCGCTTGAGTCTAAAGAAGAGGGGCGCTCCGTTTGGAATGAGGAGGCCGTGCCGAGTCCTCGTTCCGTAATTTTCATCAGGGCAAAACGCTCGAGGGCCGGAAGGGACTCGTCATCTTTGACGAGGCCGCAGCGCTCCCCGCCGACCTCCATCATGGGGCAGCAGTCGTGGCCGGCTTGGAGGACTGGGAGAGGGTTTGTCGATGGGGCGATTGCCGGGCAGCAGTCGCAGGCCCAGACAATCATCGGCCCCGCGAACATCAAGACGAGCAAGAACGCAGTGAATTTTCTCATTTTCCTATTTCCTGAACTTTGAAATTAATTCCAAAATTTCGTTGAACTTTTCGTTTCTCGCCCTGGAGGAGCCGCCCCGGACAGCCGTGGTAACGCATCCTTCGAGGTGTCTCCTCAAGATATGATTTTCGACCTTTTCAACGGCGCCTTGAATGGAACTCAGGACTTGAAGGATGTCGACGCAATAGCGGCCTTCCTCAATCATCTTCTGGACTCCGCGAATCTGTCCTTCAATCTTCCGGAGCCTCTCCAACTCTTCTTTGTGCGACGGGTGTCCGTTTGCCATTTGGGTCTGGGCCAAAGATACCATACCCCCCCAGGCTATGTCAAGTTCGCGGTACCGGTTCTCCCGGGGACAGTTTCCCCCCGCCGAAACTGGCACCGGGAGAACCGGTTCGGCAGAACCGGTACCGGGGGGGCTACCGGAAGAGGACCGCGACTCCAAAGGCCACGAAGGTGAGCCCGGCCACCCAGCGGATGAGGCGCTCGGGGAGCCGCTTCCCAAGGTGGTGGCCGGCTGCCACGTAGAGAATGTTGAGAATCCCCTGGGCGGAAAGGGAGCCCAAGAAAACCGGTAGGGGGAGCCCATATTTCATGGCCAGCCCGGCGGTCGCGAGCTGCGACTTATCGAGAAACTCGGTCACACTCACCCAAATCATCCCGACCCAGAAAGGACCGAGGCGAAGAATCCCCTGAATCCAGCCCGGCGCCTTTTCCGAAGAAAAAGGGGACAGGCAAAAAGGTGAATCGTCCCTTTTTGCCTGTCCCCTTTTTCCCTCTCGGGACAAAATAACGTAAAGACCGAAGGCAAAGAAAGAAATCGCGACTCCCCAACGAAGTACGGGTCCGGGAACAAATTGCGTAATGACTTCCGCGCCAAAGATGGCGACGGCGATGGGGAACACATAACCGAGCGTCATCCCAAAAATAAGTTGAAGCGGCGCCCGGTAGCGGGCGCTCAGGACCATCGCCACGAGCCGCGTCTTGTCCGTGAGCTCCACCACCAGAATCGAACCCAATGTTGTCCAGAAGCCTTCCATAAGGCCGACATTGTAACACACCCCTTGCTGTCCGCCCCCTTCGGCCCCAGGCGTATCCCATTTCAGGCGGTAGTTCTGTCGTGTCATTGCGAGGAGAGGCTACGAAGCTTTTCGGGAAACTTTCACCTCGTCTCGCTGAATGAATCCACGCTCTTTTCCTCAGGCTCGCCGCAAAGAAATCCTCTCCTTAGACTTTCTCCGCCCGGAAAGCCTCTACTTTTATGAGATCTTGGCTGCTTTTGAAAGAGACGGTATCATCCACTGTGGTGTTGCTATGATTCAAAATAAGGAAGAATTTCTTGAGTTTGGCACTTTTTCCCTCTCCCCTCT
>CAYJTI010000023.1:0-12445 GCA_964373135.1 uncultured bacterium
GCAATGAAAGTGAAAGGTAACGTCAAAAAACAAAGCAAGGTGAAGAAGTTCATTTATTTCTTCGGAAAGGGACAGGCCGAGGGGGAGGCGGGGATGAAAGAGCTCCTCGGCGGGAAAGGCGCGAACTTGGCCGAGATGACCCGTCTTGGAATCCCGGTGCCGCCCGGATTTACGATCTCCACCGAGGCGTGCGCCCTTTTCTACGAACAAGGCGAAAAATGGCCGGACGGCCTGGAGAAGGAACTCAAAGAAAACCTCACTCGACTGGAGGAGGCGATGGGACTCCAGTTCGGCGACCGCAATAACCCGCTCCTTGTCTCGGTTCGGAGCGGAGCAGCCGTGTCGATGCCGGGAATGATGGACACCGTCCTCAATCTCGGCCTCAATTCCGAGGTGGTCCAGGGCCTCATCCTAAAAACTGAAAACGAACGTTTCGCCTGGGATGTCTACCGGCGCTTCATCCAGATGTTCGGCAATGTCGTCATGGGCGTCAAACATGAAACCTTTGAGCACATCTTGGAGAAAAAGAAACATTCCCTCCACGTGGAACACGATACCCACCTTAAAGCCAATGACTTGAAGGACGTCGTCCGTCTCTACAAAAAGGCTTACCTCGAGGAGACCGGCGAAGAGTTTCCGAGCGACCCCTATCTCCAGCTCACGAAGGCGATTGGCGCCGTCTTCAATTCCTGGAATAATCCCCGGGCCATCAAATACCGGGAGCTCAACGGCATTCGGGGACTTTTGGGCACGGCTGTCAACGTTCAGACAATGGTCTTCGGAAATATGGGGGAGACTTCAGGGACAGGGGTCTGTTTCACGCGGAATCCCTCGACCGGAGAAAACAGGTTTTACGGCGAATTTCTGATGAACGCCCAGGGCGAAGACGTCGTCGCCGGGATTCGGACGCCCGAGCCCCTTGAGGCCTTGAAGAGCCGGATGCCAGAGATTTACAAACAGCTGGTCAAAATTCGGGAACGGCTTGAACGGCACTACCGCGATATGCAGGACATCGAATTCACGATTCAAGAAGGAAAGCTTTATCTCCTTCAGACTCGAAACGGAAAACGGACGGCCCAGGCGGCGGTGAGAATCGCGGTGGAACTCGTTCGCGAAAAGGTGATTTCGACGGACGAAGCTCTCCTTCGAGTGAAGGCGGAGCAGCTCGACCAACTTTTGCATCCGACGTTTGACCCCCAGGAGAAAAAGGAGCAGATTGCAAAAGGCCTGCCGGCTTCTCCGGGTGCCGCGAGCGGGCGGGTGGTCTTCAGCGCGGAGGATGCCGAAGAGGAGGCCAAAAAAGGAGAGCCCGTGATTTTGGTCCGCCTTGAGACCTCTCCCGAAGATATCGGCGGAATGGATGCGGCCTTGGGAATTCTCACCGCACGGGGCGGGATGACGAGCCATGCCGCAGTCGTCGCCCGGGGAATGGGCAAGTGTTGTGTGGCGGGCTGCGGTGAGATTCAGATTGACTACGACGCTAAGGAATTCCGAGCCGGCGAAGCGCTCATCCGGGAGGGAGATTTCATTTCCCTCGACGGAAGTCTCGGGGCCGTTTACTCGGGCAAGGTCAAGACGATTGAGCCGGAGCTGGGGGGTGACTTTGCCAAGTTAATGCGGTGGGCCGATGAGGCCCGAAAGCTCCAGGTCCGGGCCAATGCCGACACGCCCACCGATGCGTCGAGGGCCCGGAAATTCGGAGCGGAGGGAATCGGACTCTGCCGGACCGAGCATATGTTTTTCGAAGGGGACCGAATCCTCGCGGTGCGAGAAATGATTTTGGCCGATGATTCTGAGGGAAGGGCACGGGCCCTGGAGAAGCTGCTCCCCATGCAGCGGGGGGATTTTGAGGCGATTTTCGAAGTGATGAATGGGCTCCCCGTGACGATTCGGCTTCTCGACCCGCCGCTTCACGAATTCTTGCCTCACGAGGAAGCCTCGCAGCAGGAGATGGCCGAGGTCCTGAAGGTCTCCCTCGAGAAGGTCAGGGAGAAGGTCTCGGCCCTGCACGAGTTTAATCCGATGCTGGGACATCGGGGCTGCCGGCTCGGGATTTCGTACCCTGAAATTTACGACATGCAGGTGCGGGCGATTCTCGAGGCGGCGGGCCGGGTGAAAAAGCGGGGGATTCGGGTTTATCCCGAAATTATGATTCCTCTCGTCGGCACGGTCCGGGAGCTTTCCATCTTGAGGGAACGGGTGGAAAAGATTGCCGGCGAGATGGCCGCGGAAAAAGAGTCGTCCGTAAACTCACTCATCGGGACCATGATTGAGATTCCCCGGGCGGCGCTCGTGGCCGACCGGATTGCCGAGGTCGCCCAATTTTTTTCCTTTGGAACCAATGACCTGACGCAGATGACCTTTGGTTATTCGCGTGACGACGCCGGCGTCTTTTTGAAGGATTATCTCCAGCAGGGAATTTTGGAGAACGACCCTTTTCAAACGCTGGACCAGGACGGAGTGGGTCTTTTGATGCGGTGGGCGACCGAGCGCGGCCGCTCCGTTCGGCGTGATTTGAAAGTGGGAATCTGCGGGGAACATGGAGGGGACCCGGCCACCGTCGGCTTCTGCCACCGGATTGGGATGAATTATGTGAGTTGTTCGCCTTACCGCGTTCCAATTGCCAGGCTGAGCGCAGCCCAGGCGGCGGTTCTGGAAAAATCAAAGCGATTCGAACGGAAGGGAGAGTCGTAAACGGAAAAACGGAAAAGGAGCGTCGTGAGGGGAAAAAAGAAGAAATCCCGTCCCGGAAGAGACCGGAAGAAAAGAAGGCTCCAAGCCCCGCCCCCCAGAGAAAAAAGGCCTTCGCCTGTTCCCCCGAAAGAGATTGCGGGCGAGACGAAGGCAGAGGTGAGAAAAAAGGAGCGGGACAGGGACGACGAAGAAGGGGCCGTCGGGGAAACGGAACACACCCTCGACCGGACCCCGATGAAAATTTACCTCAAGCAAATCGAGCACATCCCCCTCCTGACGCCTGAGGACGAGATCGAGCTCGGCACGAAGGTTCAGGCGGGCGGCCGGGGCGCCGGCGAGGCCCGAAGCCGGATGATTCGCTCGAATCTCCGCCTCGTCATTTCCATCGCGAAGCGCTATACGAATATGGGCCTTTCTTTTTCCGACCTTGTCGAAGAGGGAAATGTGGGCCTCATGAGGGCGGTGGAGAAGTTCAATCCGAAGCGAGGCTACCGGTTTTCCACCTACGCGTCGTGGTGGATTAAACAGGCCATCATGCGGGCGCTTTCGAATCAGGGGAAGACAATTCGGATTCCGGTTTACATGTATGAAATCATTTCAAAGTGGCGGAAGGTGCGGGACGGCCTGATGCAGAAACTGAATCGCATTCCGACCCGCAAGGAGATTGCCAAGGTAATGGAGGTTCCCGTCCATAAGATTCAGGAGATCGAGAACATCACGGGACGGCCGGGCTCGCTCAATGCGCCGGTCAGTCTGGAGAGCTCGGCCGAACTCATCGATCTGATTGAAGATGACGCGTCGCGTTCTCCCGAGGAAGAGATGGGGGAAGTCTTAAGGAATGAGCGGATTCATGAGATTTTGCAGACGCTGGATGAACGGGAGAGAAAAATTTTAATCCTCCGGTTTGGTCTCGAAGGAGAAAGTTCACACACCTTGGAGGAAGTGGCCAAAAAGTTTGGAATCACGCGCGAACGGATACGTCAAATCGAAGCCTCTGCCCTGAAAAAGATTCGGGAGCGCCTTCAACAGGAGAGCGAGAAACTTGAAGATTATGTCCAAGATTAAATCCCTGGAAGAGGTGAAAGGTCTCATTCGAGACGTTCCGGACTTCCCAGAAAAAGGAATTATTTTTAAAGACATTACCCCCCTCCTAAAAGAACCCGAGGCCCTTCGGGTTGCGGTGGATGGCCTGGCGCGGCACCTGGAGCCCTTTCAGCCGGAACAAATCGTCGGGATTGAGTCGCGTGGATTTATCTTCAGTCCGATTCTCGCCTACAAGTTGAAGGCCGGATTTGTCCCGGTGAGGAAGCCGGGAAAACTTCCCGCCCAGACCGCCCGCGTTTCCTACCAACTGGAATATGGAGAGGGGCAGCTTGAAATCCACCGGGACGCGCTCCTCAAAGGAATGAAAGTCGCGGTCGTCGACGACCTATTGGCGACAGGGGGGACGGCTCAGGCGGCCATTCAGCTCGTGGAGAGACTGGGTGGGGAAGTGGTCGCCGTCGGCTTCTTGGTCGAACTGACGTTTCTCAAGGGAAAAGAAAAACTCGCCGGCTATCCCGTCTTCTCGCTGATTCAATTTTGAATGCGGTACCGGTTCCGGCGAACCGGTTCTCAGAGGGACAGTTTCGCAAGGAATGCGCCTGGGCCGATTCGAACGGCCGACCTAGGGCTTAGGAGTCCCTCGCTCTATCCACCTGAGCTACAGGCGCAAATAAGGTTTAATCGGCCTTGCAACCGTTGCCAGGAGAAGCTTACATTACTGAGCCGGGCACCGAATGAACGATTCTAATTCACCCGGACAGGCGATTCAAGGCAAACGGCCGAGTGGCCGATTTATGCTTTGGAAATCACCCAGTGAGGTATAAACTAACGTCCATCCGATGAAGAGCAACTTTAAGGCCCCGGCGGCCGTTTTCGCGGCCCTCCTCATTCTCTCTCCAGAACCGATTTTTGCCGTAGGCTCCGCTGGCTTCGAAAACGCTTCTTTCAGCGCAGAATCGCTGGCGCAGGGAAACGCGGTGGTCGCCCAGGCCGACGAGCCGGCCGCCATCTCTTACAACCCGGCTGGGATTGTGGATCTCCCGGGTCTGCAAATCCAAGGGGATTTGAGCTTCATCAGCGGCATCACTCACCAAAGTATCGGAGGCAAGAGTACGAGAAGTTCCGGAACCATCACTCCGGTGCCGACCGGCTACCTGACCTTGAACCCGGGTCCGCTTCTTGGGGACCGAGTGGCCTTTGGAATCGGTTCAGATTTCCCTTTTGGCACTTTAAATAAATTTGACTCGAATCATCCCATCGCCATCTATTCCGGGTGGAGGAATTATCTTTACATGTTCACCATCAAGCCGGTGGTGGCCTTCAAAGTCACGGAGAAACTCTCTGTCGGAGCTGGCCCCATGTATTACCGGATCTACAACTATGGCGGGATTCAAGCTTACCCCAATAAGCTTGTGAACACCGCCTTAGCAGACGGCCAGATCCGGCTCAATTTAGCGGGCAATCACTGGGGATGGCACCTGGGCGCACTTTACAAGCCGCACAAGAAACATCACTTTGGATTTTATTTTCGAAGCCCGGTCACGGTCCTCCTCAAGGGCAGGGGAAAAGTCGAGCGCTCAGCGAGCGGAAATTTCGAGACGGCAGCCTATGCGAAACTCGACCTCCCTTTGAATTTTACTTGGGCTTACGCCTTCCGGCCGACGGACCGGTGGGTCGTGGAGACAGATTTTGGTTTCACCCGGTGGTCGGCCCGAAAGCGGGTCAACATTGAGCATGATACGGTCAATGCGACAGAGGATACGATTATCAACGCCATTGGACGGGCGGACAAGAATGACAAGGATAGCTTCAGCCTTCATTTGGGGACAAGTTACAAGGTGAATGACCGATTCACCTTCCGCAGCGGGGGCCTCTTCTACACCGAGGCCGTCAACAAGAATCACTTTATTACCGGGGTCCCCGATAGCGACCGATTGGGCTATGCGGCAGGCATCAGTTACCGGTTTGGGAAACACTGGAATTTCGATCTGTCCTACCTTCACCTGTTTTTGCTCCGGCGTGAAATCGACAACACCATAGGAGAAGCTCTGGGCGGCTCAAGCGACGGCGAGTGGCGCGCCTTCACACAAGTCGCGACGGCAAGTTTTACCTACCACTGGGACAACCTTTTTGAAAAGGATCGTCAGGGAGAAAAGGAATCCCTGCCCACCCTCAACGCCCAGCAGGCCGTCATCACGGGTTAGTCGTCTGGCCAGTCGTTTTCAGGTAGAAAAGCCCCGTCCGCTCCGTTAGAATAGCCTCACTTCGTGAATCAGGCCGTCTCAGTCAAAGAGCAAAAGCTATTTCTGCGTCGGGAGTTACGCCAGAAGGTGGCGAGCATGACACCCGGCGAACGTTCTCGACAGAGCGGACGGATTCTCAAACGGCTTTTTGAACATCCTCGGTTTTTCGAGGCCCGATCGGTTCTTTTTTATGTCGCTCAGGGGAGAGAGGTTGAAACCCGACCGATCCTGGAGGAAGCCCGTAAAAAGGGAAAAAGGGTCTACGTGCCGAGGATCGACCCACGTGACAAGCGAATCCAGATGATTGAGATTCAGGATTTCAAAGAGCTCCAGCCGGGTTCCTATGGAATTTTGGAGCCGCCTTACGAGGCCAAGCGCCGCGGAGACCCAAAGGCCGTCGATTTGCTGGTGGTTCCTGGAGTCGCTTTCGATCGTGAGGGGAGGCGCCTGGGAAGAGGGGAAGGCTATTTCGACCGCCTTCTCAGGGAGGCCGGGCAGGCTTACAAGATCGGTTTCGCTTTCAGAGAGCAAATCGTGGAAAGGGTCCCCTCTGAAATTCACGATGTTCAAGTGGACGAAGTCTTAATCGGATAGGAAAAAAGGTGGAAACAATTAAAGTTTTGGCCCTAGGAGATGTGGTGGGAGAGCCGGGAAGGCGGGCGATAAAGGAACTCCTTCCCCGGCTTGTCCGGGAAGAGGAGATTGACTTTGTCATCGCGAATGCCGAGAACTTGGCCGGCGGCTCCGGCATCACGGAGTCGACCGTGCTCGAACTCTTTTCAGCCGGCGTCCACGTCTTGACGTCAGGCGACCACATCTTTCGGAAAAAAGAAGGGGAAGACCTCCTCGCCCGAAGCACGCGAATCTTAAAGCCGGCCAATTACCCCGTCGGGACCCCGGGCATTGGATCGACCGTCATCGAGACGGGAAACGGACTCAAGATCGGCGTCCTCAATTTGATTGGCCGGGTTTTTCTGAAAACGGTCAACTGCCCTTTTGAGACGGCCGAGCGGGAAGTGAACCGGCTCCGGAATGAAACCCACTTGATCTTCGTGGATATGCACGCCGAAGCCACCTCTGAGAAAATCGCCCTGGGCTGGTTTCTCGACGGCCAGGTCAGCGCCGTCTTTGGAACCCACACCCACATTCAGACGGCCGACGACACAATCCTACCCAGAGGGACCGGTTACATCACCGATCTTGGGATGTGCGGACCCTATCGGTCCGTCATTGGAAGGGAAATCGACCAAGTCATCAAAATGTTTCTCACCCAGCTTCCGATGCGGCTTGAAGTCGCACGGGAGGATGCCCGGCTTTCAGGCGCTCTTTTTGAAACCGAAATCGCGAGCGGAAAGACAGTCTCAATCCGCCGCGTCCACGAGCGATTGTCGAAACCCGTGAAGACAGGAGCTCCGGGATGAAACCGGCCATTCTCGCGCGACCCCCCTTGGAAAAGCCGGCGCTTCTTTCTTCCGAAGGCCCGAAGGTTTACAGAGTCAAGGAAATTGCCCGGAGAGTTCGTGATTTACTCGAGTCAAACTTCGCCGGCATCTGGGTGGAGGGAGAGATTTCCGGTTTCAAACATCACCATTCCGGCCATATGTATTTCGGCTTGAAGGACGACGAGGCCCTCCTTCGAGCCGTCTTCTTCTCACGCTTCAATCGAGACGTCAAATTTGAACTGAAAGACGGCCTTCAGGTCCTCTGTTTCGGAAAGATTTCAATGTATGAAGCGAGAGGGGACTGTCAGCTCTATATCGAGCGAATCGAGCCAAAGGGCCTGGGCGCACTCCAGCTCGCCTTTCTCCAGCTCAAGGAAAAACTCGCGAAAGAAGGGCTCTTTGACGAAGCGCGGAAACGACCTATCCCCCTCTTTCCAAAGACGATTGGGGTCGTGACAAGCCCGACTGGCGCGGCCATCCGGGATATTCTTAATATCGTCAACCGGCGGTTCCGGGGGACGAACGTTCTCTTAAATCCCGTGAAGGTCCAAGGCGAAGGGGCGGCCGGGGAAATTGCACGGGCGATTGACGAAATGAATCAACTTGAAGACATCGAGGTCTTAATCGTGGGAAGGGGAGGCGGAAGTCTCGAAGACCTTTGGGCGTTTAATGAGGAGGTTGTGGCGCGGGCGGTTTACCGTTCGCGAATTCCTGTGATTTCTGCGGTGGGCCACGAGATTGATTGGACCATTTGTGATTGGGTCGCCGATCTCCGCGCCCCCACCCCGTCGGCGGCGGCTGAACTCGTGGTTCAGAATCGGGAGGAACTCGAAAACCGAGTGGGTGATTTTAATACCCGGCTTCGGAATGCCGTGCGAAGTTTATTCGAGGAGAAGGTCGACGGCCTCCGGGCCTTAAAGGAAAGTTACGCATTTCGTCAGCCGTTGAATCTCGTGAATCAATACGCCCAGCGGCTGGATGAGCTGGGGAGGCAGCTCCAAAAGTATCTGAGGAGCCGCGTCGGCCAAAAGGAACAGCTCTATCGGAACTGGGCCGGCCGGCTGGAGGCGCTGAGCCCGCTCGCGATTTTGGAAAGGGGATACAGCCTCACCTTTGATGAAAAGGGCGAGCTCTTGAAAGACGCTCGAAAGGTCAGAGCGGGAGAGCTGCTCAAGTCACGCCTTTTTAAAGGACTGGTTTATTCGAAGGTCGAACGAACGGAGAAAGAAGAGGATTGAACGATGAGTGAGGAAATCAAATTCGAAAAGGCGTTGGAGCGCCTCGAAAAAATCGTGGAGGAGCTTGAAAGCGGCAATCTCCCCCTGGACGAGGCGCTCAAGAAATATGAAGAGGGCGTGAAACTTTCACGCCTTTGCAGTGACCGGCTCTCACAGGCCGAGAAAAAGATTGAGGTGTTGACCAAAACGCTGAATGGCTCCCTCAAACGAGAGCCCTTTGAATCGAGTGAGAACGTTTAACGAGACGGCCAAGCGGCTTTCTCCTTTCATCGAAAAGGCACTCGCCCGGATTCTGCCTCAGGAGAAGGCGTATCCATCCGAAGTCCACGAGGCCATGCGTTATGCCGTCCTCGACGGAGGGAAACGGTTCCGCCCGATTTTGGTCCTCTCCGCCTGCGAGGCCGTGGGAGGAGGGAGAGAGGACGCATTGATTCCGGCTTGTGCGGTTGAGCTGGTTCATTGTTATTCGCTCGTTCACGATGACCTTCCCGCACTCGATAACGACGAGATGCGCAGGGGAAAACCAACCTGTCACCGGAAATTTGGCGAGGCGATTGCAATCTTGGCCGGCGATGCGCTTTTGACAAGGGCCTTTTCGCTCTTAAGTGAGGTGAGACCGGCCCCGAAGGCCGTGACGCTCATCCGGGAATTATCGAGGGCCGCCGGCCCGACCGGAATGATTGGAGGGCAAGTGGTCGACATTCGGGCCTCGAAGAACAGTTCGGGAGGCGTGCCGGATTTATCGACGCTCGAATATATCAGTCTTCATAAGACGGGCCGCCTCATTGAAACCAGTGCGCTCTTGGGCGCCCGGATGGGGACCCCTTCTCAGGCCAAGCTCGCCCGCATTCGCCGTTACGGCCGGGCCCTCGGTCTTGCCTTCCAGGTTGTGGATGATACAATAGACGGCGACGGTTACCTCCGAGTGATGAACTTCAGCCAAGCCCAGCAAAAAGCTCAACGTCTCATCGAAAAGGCCAAGCAGGAAGCGCGCTCTTTCGGTCAAAAAGGGGAGACGCTGGTTGGATTGGCCGATTTTCTCCTTCAAAGAATCCCTGCCTCACCCCATGTCGCTGTGGGTCTCGGAAATTAATTCGCCTGAGGACCTCAGAAAGGTCCCCCTCGAGAAGCTTCCCGAGGTGGCCGAGGAATATCGGGAGCTCCTCATCGAAATCGTCTCGAAGACCGGGGGTCACCTCGGGGCGAGCCTGGGTGCCCTGGAGTTGAATATCGCCCTTCATTACGTCTTTGATTCTCCCCGGGACAAGATTTGTTGGGACGTGGGGCATCAGGCCTATGTCCATAAAATGATTACAGGCCGGCTCGACCGGATGCCGACGCTCCGGAAGCTTGACGGGTTGAGCGGATTCCCGTCCCCCTTCGAAAGCCCGCACGACCAATTCATCGTGGCCCACGCCGGCACCGCCGTTTCTCAAGCGTTGGGACTTGCCGTGGCACGCGACCGGCAAGGCGGGGATGAAAAGGTCATCGCCATAGTGGGCGACGGCTCTCTCACCACCGGCCTGACCTACGAGGCGCTCAACAATGCGGGCCACCTTCAGCCCGAGATGCTCGTCGTGCTCAATGACAACGAGTGGTCGATCTCGAAAAATGTCGGGGCAATCTCAAAATATCTCAACAAAGTCATCACGAACCCCCTTTACAATCGAATCCGTGCTGAAGTCGAGCGGCAACTGGAGCGGTTTCCCCGGCTCCGCCGCCTTGCGAGTGCGAGCCTGGAGGGGATGAAACACCTCCTGGTGCCCGGCATCCTCTTCGAGGAACTCGGGTTTCGATATTTCGGGCCGATCGACGGCCATGAGGTGAAGGCGCTCGTCGAGATGCTCTCGAAACTAAAGAAGTTGAAAGAACTTTGCCTCCTCCACATTGTCACTCAAAAGGGGAAAGGGGTCGAATGGGCGGAGAGGGACCCGGAGCGGCTCCATGGCGTGACCCCCTTTGATGTGAAGACGGGCGCCAAGATTAAGAGCCCGGAGGAAGAAAAGAAAGCCGAGAGCGAGGGAATTTCTTATACGAAGGCCTTCGTCAATTCCTTAATCAAGCTGGCCCGCGAAGATGAGCGAATTGTCGCCATCACGGCGGCCATGCCGTCGGGGACCGGCCTCATCGATTTTCAAAAGGAGTTTCCGGACCGTTTCTACGATGTCGGAATTGCGGAGCAACACGCGATTACCTTTGCCGGAGGATTGGCCAAGGGGGGCCTCAAGCCGGTGGCAGCGATTTACTCGACCTTCCTTCAACGCGCACAAGACCAATTGATTCACGACGTCGCCCTTCAGCGGCTCCCTCTCGTGCTGGCGATCGACCGGGCGGGGCACGTGGGGGCGGACGGGGCCACCCACAACGGCGTTTTTGACATCAGTTACCTCGGCCATATTCCGGGAGTGGCGATTGCGGCACCCCGGGACGAAGCGGAAATGCTTCAGATGCTCAAGATCGGTTTGAGTTATCCCGGAATCTTTGCGCTCCGTTACCCTCGAGGGAATGTCCCAAAATTTTATGAGCAATTTCCGGTGCGGGAATTCGGAGTAGGAGAAGGGGAACTCCTTCGTGAGGGAGATGGCGTCGCGCTCCTCGCCTTGGGGAGTATGGTCGAGACCGCTCACCGGGCTGCCTCCCTCCTGGCTCAGGAGGGGATTGAAGCAGGCGTCGCAAGTCTCCGGTTTGCGCAGCCGCTTGATGAAAAGCTCCTCCTCGAAACGGCTCGGAAGACGCGCGTTCTTTTTACCCTGGAGGAACACAACCTCACGGGAGGATTCGGTTCAAAGGTCCTCGAGTTTTTCGAGCGGCATGGACTCTTGAGCGAGATTTTAATCCATCGGTTTGCCCTGCCGGACCAATTCATTGAACAGGGTCCCCGAGAAGTCCTTTTGGATCGTTGGGGCCTCTCCCCTGAAAAAGTGGCGGCCGAAGTGGTCCGTCAGTATGCCCAGCGGCTCCTCTCCCGTTAGCCTCGATGGAAAAAGTCGGCATTGTCGTTAATCCCAAAAAACCAGATGCCTCGAAGTGGCTCGAGGAGCTTCGAAACTGGTTTGCCAAGCGGGAGGTCCCGGTCTTGGCAAGCGCCGAAGCTCCCATCGAGGAGGTCCTGAAGGACGCAACGTTGGTGGTCTGCCTGGGGGGGGACGGAACCATTTTGAGGGTGGCCAACCAGATGCGTGAGCGTTCCATCCCGGTCTTGGCCGTGAATGTCGGGAGCCTCGGATTTCTCACGGAGGTGAAGGCCGAAGAGATGTTTGATGAACTGCAGACCTATTTCTTGGGGAAATGCCTGATTGAAGAACGGCTGATGCTCTCCTGTTCGGCACGAAACGCGAAGAGCCGGGCCGAGCGGCGCTTCCAGGCCCTGAATGACCTCGTGGTTTCCCGGGAAGGGCTGACCCGCTTGCTGAAGGTCCGGATCGATGTGAGCGGGGAGACCCTGACGAGTTTTTCGGGCGACGGCGTGATTGTGGCCACCCCGACCGGCTCGACCGCTTATTCCCTTTCGGCCGGGGGGTCCGTGGTGCATCCGAAGCTTGAGGCGGTCGTCCTGACCCCGATTTGCCCGCACGCCTCGGCATTAAGGTCTCTGGTGGTTCGGGCCGATGAAAGAATAAGCATTGGTATTCGGTGTGAACGGGACGGCGAGAAGGCCCTTTTGACCGCCGACGGCCAGGAGAGCATGGAGGTCGATGAGACGACCTCGATTGAAATCACCCGTTCCTCGATTCCCTTTCGGCTCGTGAAAAGTTCCAAACGGAGTTACCTCGAGACCCTGAGG
>CAYJTI010000024.1:0-12325 GCA_964373135.1 uncultured bacterium
AAATCAAAAATGAAGAGAATGGAACGACGAATCGAATATCAGCAGGAAGAGGGGATGAACCTCACTCATTTGAGACGAAAGCTGGAGCGGTTCGTGCGATGAAAGTTATTTTGCGAGGCATTATTTCTTTACTGGCGCTGGCCGTATTGTTTTTTGCCCTCAAGGGTTTTTTCTGGATGGCGAAGAAGGTCGAAGAATATCGGGTGCTTCGGCAGGTCATCGAGCGGCTCTCCGCAGAGTCACGCATTGCCGAAGTTCTCGTCACACAAAGCCGTTTGAATGAAGAGACTCAGAAGATCGAAACCACGATTAAATTCCTCGAATACGACACGGACGGCAAACCCCTCGCGGCCCGCTATCTGACCTTTCAGGGGAATATCATTCAATTTCAGGCGCTCGTGATTCGATTCCAAGATACGCTCGTGACGGCAGGAGACAAGGTCCGCGGAAAGAGCGCCTACCTTTTTCTCCGGGCCTTTATCTTGGATAAAGAAAATACCCAGGTTTTTGATTTGACGGAGATCAACACCGTCCCCGCAGGCTACAAGGTGCCGGGCGTCAAGAGCGAATTTGAAGACAAACTCTGGCAAGAATTTTGGAGGTATGCGCTTGAGCCGAAAGCCAGGGAGCGGGCCGGAATCAAAAATGCGCAGATTGAAGCCCCCGGCTCCATGTTTCTCCCCGGCACGATCTACACTCTGAAAATCGAACACGACGGCGGCCTTCGCATTGACACCCACCCCATCCCCGAGATTCTGAAGGGAGAAAAAGTCTGAGGTGACGTGATTCATCATGCCCCGAATTACGATCTTTGGTAGCTCGCAATCCAAAGAAGGCGTTCCCGAGTATCGGCTGGGCGTTGAGCTTGGCCGCGAACTGGCGCAGGCGGGCTTCACGCTCTGTAACGGCGGCTACGGGGGAATGATGGAAGCGACCGCCCGAGGCGCGAAGGAAGCGGGCGGTAAGACAATCGGCGTGACGACCGAGGAATTTGGCGGCAAGGCAAACCGGTGGATTGACGAGGAAATTCGAACCAGAAAGTGGCGCGAGCGGCTTTTCAAACTCGTTGAGCTCGGGGACGGTTATTGTATCTTTGACGGCGGCACAGGCACTCTGGTTGAACTCTTTGTGGTCTGGGAGATGACGAACAAAACTTTTCATTCCAAACCGGTTGTGGTGCTTGGGAGAAAACTTGGGCGCCTTGTCACCGAGCTTTGCAAATGGCCGGAAGTGATGACGAACCCCAACCTCTCTATCGTTTCTTCTGCCTCTGAGGCCGTAAAAGTCCTTAACCTAAGGTAGCGCAGGTGTAAACCTGCGCTACCTTAGAGCCAGGTCCATTCTTTCTTTTTTACTTTCGGGAGCGCAGGTGACATGTTACTGTGATAACGATTCAGGGGGCCAGTGAAGCAAGGTCGGCCTGGCAAAAAGAGGATTAAAAGGAGGATTTCTTATGGATTGGGGTATGGTGAATAGACTTTCGAGGATTGTGAATCCGAAGACGGGCCGTTGTGTGATGCTGGCCGTCGACCACGGTTATTTTCAGGGGCCGACCACCGGCTTGGAAAATTTGGCAAAGACGGTGAACCCGTTACTCGCCTATGCCGATGCCCTGATGATTACCCGGGGGGCCTTGAGGAACTGGATTCCGCCTCAGATGACAAAGCCGGTCGTTCTCAGGGTCTCAGGGGGGCAAAGTATTTTAAAAGAACTCTCCAATGAGGTGATTACGACTTCGATCGAGGACGCCATTCGAATCAACGCCTCTGCAATCACCTGTTCCGTTTATGTCGGTGAGCCGTATGAGAAAGAGTCGATTGCAAACTTAGCGAAGATCGTGAATGAAGGGGAAGCTTATGGCATCCCGGTCCTGGCGGTGACGGCCGTCGGCAAGGAGATGGCCCGGGACGCTCGATACTTGGGGCTCGCCTCGAGAATCTGTGTCGAGATAGGCGCTCACATGGTCAAGACTTACTATTGTGAAGAATTCCAGAGAGTCGTTGAGGCCTTGGGAAAAGTGCCCGTCATCATTGCCGGCGGCAAAAAGATCAAGGAAAAAGAGGCCCTTGAGATGGCATTCAATGCGACAAGAGACGGTGCGGCCGGCGTCGACATGGGAAGAAATATTTTCCAATCCGACAATCCTGTTGGGATGATCCAAGCGGTGAAAGCGATCGTGCATGAGAACGCTTCCGTCGACAGGGCTTTTCAAATCTACGAAGGCACTGAAGAGCTTTCGGTCGCTCAAAGAACCTAGGGGACAGGCAAAAAGGAGGAGGCAAGATGCCCCTTTTTGCCTGTCCCCTGGTTTGCCTCACAGGGTCCCTCCATGAAAGTGGCTGTCTATTATAAGAATGACGATATCCGCCTTGAAGAAAGAGCCCGCCCTGAAATCGGCGAGGGGGAGCTCCTTGTCAAAGTCAGGGCTTCGGGCATTTGCGGCACCGACTTGATGGAGTGGTATCGAATCAAAAAAGCCCCCCGTATTCTCGGCCACGAAATAACGGGTGAGATTGCCGAATCGAAATCACCGAAATACCCAGTCGGCCAGCGGGTTTTCGTCAGCCATCACGTCCCCTGCGGCCGCTGCAAATTCTGCCTGGAAGGAAACCACACCGCCTGCGAAACCTTGCACCAGGGCAATTACGATCCGGGCGGCTACAGTGAATTTGTGAGGGTCCCCCGACTGAATGTGGAGAAAGGGACTTACGTCTTGCCCGAAGGGGTTTCCTACGAAGCCGGGACGATGATTGAGCCGTTGGCCTGTGCCGTGAGAGCTCAGAGAGTGATTTACGTCAAGCCAGGGCAAACGGTTTTAATTCTTGGCAGCGGCATTTCCGGTCTGTTGAATATTCGTATTGCCAAGCTTGCCGGCGCCAAGGTTATCGCTACGGATCTCAACCCCTTTCGGCTCCAAAAAGCGAGGGAATCCGGCGCCGACGAAGTCTTGGACGCAAAGGAGCCCTTCCATCGGGAAGCGGATAGGGTCATTGTTTGCGCAGGCGTTTTAGCGGCCGTGAAGCAGGCGTTTGATTGCGTGGCGAGGAAGGGTGTCGTGCTTTTGTTTGCGATTCCTCCGGTGAATGTCGAAATCCCCACCCTCGATTTTTGGAGAAACGAGGTCACGGTCACCTCCTCCTACGGCGCGGCGCCCCGGGACCTGGAAGAGGCCTTGGCGCTTCTTCGGGACAAAAAAATCGATGTCAAAGATCTGATTACCCACCGCCTTCCTCTCGAAAATATCCAGGAGGGTTTCAATCTGGCTGCCGGTGCTGGGGAGTCGCTCAAAGTCATTTTGTGCCCCTCTCCCTGAAGAGACACGTCACCATGCGAACAACATTTCGCACCGTTACCTTGGAGGGGAGATGAACTTCGCTCTTGGTCTCAGTCTGAAGGATTTCGATTACGTCCTGCCAAAAGAGTTCATAGCACCGTATCCGGTGCCGAAGCGGAGCGAGGCGAGGCTGCTTGTCTTAGATCGGCGGACGCACGCAATGAAGCACCGAATTTTTCGGGACCTTCCCGAGTCTCTTCGGCCGGGAGACCTTCTGGTCCTGAATAACACAAAAGTCCTCCCGGCTCGAATTTTTGGACGCAAGCCCACGGGCGGACGGGTCGAGGCGCTTCTTTTGAAATCGCTCGGTGAAAACTCGTGGCAGGTCCTGATGAAACCGAGCCGGCGGGTGAAAAAGGGGAGCCGAATCTCTTTTGGAGAAAATGGTGCGGCGCTTGAAGGTGAAATTTTGGATGAGCCGAATCAGACTTCAGGCTTGCGAAGAATTCGATTTGGCGGCGATTCGATTCGGGAAAAACTGAATCAGATTGGCCGGATTCCCCTGCCCCCTTACCTCGACCGCCCGGATGAAGCCATCGACCGCGAACTTTATCAAACGGTCTTTGCCGAGGTGGAGGGCGCGGTCGCTTCCCCCACGGCCGGACTTCATTTTGACGAGGAACTCCTCGAGACGTTGCGACGAAAAGGGACTGAAATCGCTTTCGTGACGCTCCACGTGGGTTACGGCACCTTTCAGCCGGTTCAGACCGAAGATCTCGCGAAGCATAAAATGGAGGAAGAGGAATTTGAAGTTTCAGGGCGGGCCGCTCAGCAAATCAAAAAGGCAAAAGAGGAAGGCCGACGGGTCATTGCCTGCGGCACCACCGTTGTGAGAACCCTAGAAACCTGGTACCGGTTCTCGCGAACCGGTTCTGACGAACCGGTTCTCAAAGGGACAGTTTCGGGGGAAAAGTGTCCCCCGGAGAACCGGTACGGCAGAACAACGCTGTTTATCTGCCCCCCCTATGAGTTTAAAGTTGTGGACGCGATGATTACCAATTTTCATCTGCCACGGAGCACGTTATTGATGCTTGCAAGCGCCTTCACCGGCCACGAGTTACTCCTCAAAGCCTACCAAGAGGCGATTCGCGAGCGTTACCGCTTTTATAGCTACGGCGACGCGATGTTGATTACGTGAAGGCGCTACAGAAAGCAACCACAGTGTCATTGCGAATCCCGCCCGAAGGGCGGGACGGGACTCCTTGCAAGGAGGACGAATGCCGCACAGGGACGGAGTTCAAATTTAACCTCAAGGCGAAGGATGCCCGCACTCGAGCAAGAACGGGCGCCATCCAGACCGGCCACGGCTCGTTTCATACCCCCGTGTTTATGCCCGTGGGCACTCAAGGAACCGTAAAAGGGTTCTCGCCTCGCGACCTTGAAGGCTTGGGTACCGAAATTCTTTTGGCCAATGCCTACCACCTTTCGGTCCGTCCCGGCGTTGAAATCATTCAAGAGGCGGGGGGACTTCACCGATTTATGGGGTGGTCGGGGCCGATTCTCACCGATTCCGGCGGCTACCAGGTTTTTTCCCTGAGCCGGCTCCGGAAGGTGACGGAGGAAGGGGTCCGTTTTCAATCTTACTTTGACGGCGGCGAAATTTTTCTGACTCCCGAACGGGTCATTGAAATCCAAGAAGCGCTCGGGAGCGACATCGCGATGGTTTTTGACGAATGCCCTCCCTATACCCTTGACCGAAATAAAATCAAGGAGTCGCTTGAGTTGACGGTTAAATGGGCAGAGCGGGCGAAGGCCGGCCACCGGCGGGAAGAGCAGGCGCTCTTTGGGATTATTCAGGGAGGATTTTTTCAGGATTTGAGGCGGGAGTCCCTGGAGCGGACTCGGGAACTCGATTTCGACGGTTATGCGCTCGGCGGCGTTTTTGTGGGGGAGCCGAGGGAAGAATCGCTTCAGCTCCTCGACCAAATCTCCCCTTTGATGCCGGCCGACAAACCCCGTTACCTGATGGGGGCCGGGACCCCGCTCGAGCTTCTTGAGGCCGTGGCCCAGGGAATGGATCTCTTTGATTGCGTCAACCCGACCCGCTACGGGCGGAATGGCAGCGCCTTCACCTCAAAAGGGCTTGTGGTGATTCGCAATGGGAAGTACAATCGCGACTTCAAACCGATTGAGGAGTCATGCGCCTGTTACACGTGCCGGAATTTTTCAAGAAGTTATCTCCGGCACCTTTTCAATTGTGAGGAGATGCTCGGACCCAAGCTTGTGTCGCTCCACAACCTCCACTTTTTCCTGGAGTTCATGAGGCAGATTCGCCGAGAAATTGAGGCGGGAACGTTCCTTGCCTTCCAGCGGGCATTCAAGAATCAGTTTGACCCGAGTCACCGTTAATTCAAGGGGGAATCTATGTTGAATTTCGCATTTTTGCCGGCTCAGCAGTCGACTTACGCACCCAATCCGTTCCTCTCTTTTCTCCCGCTCGTGTTGATGTTCGTCGTTTTCTATTTCCTTTTAATCCGGCCGCAGCAGAAGCGTCAGAAGGAAGTGGAGGCGATGGTCAAAAACCTGAAGAAGGGTGACCGAGTGGCCACCTCGGGCGGCGTGATTGGGACGATTGCCGGGATTCAGGACGATTACGTTATCCTCAGGGTCGGAGACGGCGAGACGAAGATTGAGATTTTGAAAAGCGCAGTTACCGGCAAGCGTTGAAGGGGTGCCGCGTCATTCGCAATGACAACCAAAACGGCGGTTTAAAGAGATAAGAGATGGATAAATATTACAAGTGGAAAGTTCTTCTGATTGTTGGCATCGCGGCCTTCTCGCTTTGGAAGGTTTACCCGCCGCAGGAGAAAATTCATCTCGGCCTCGACCTCCAGGGAGGAATGCAAATCCTTCTCCGCGTGGAACTCGACAAAGTTCCGGCAGAGGCGAGGGCCGATGCGACCGACCGCGTCGTTGAAATCATCCGAAACCGAATTGACCAGTTCGGCGTCCGGGAGCCGGTCATCACGAAGCAGGCCAAGGAACTCGTGGTGGTCCAGCTTCCCGGCGTGACAGACCGGGAACGCGCCAAGGAAATTGTCGGCAAAGCTGCTCACCTCGAATTCAAACTCGTCTCGGAAGACCAGGAGCTTCTTACACAAGCCGAAGCGGCGACCACTCCGCCCGAGCCGCCGGCGACCCCCGCCACGGAGACACCTGTGGCGCCAGAGGCCGAAGCCGGGCCGGCCGCCGCCCGCGAAGCCGCCGCTGAGCTAAAGCCCGAAGTGCTGCCGGCTCCCACAATGCCCGTGGGGTATGAAGTCAAAGTCCTTGCGGACCGGGGACGAACAGAAACGCTCCTTCTCGAAAAAAATGCCGTGGTCACGGGAGACCACTTGGTGAATGCTTCGGTCGGATTCGACCAATACGGACAGCCGATTGTGGAACTTCAATTTGACAGCGAAGGGGCAAAAATTTTCGACCGGGTCACGTTTCAAAATATTGGCCGGCGTCTTGCGATTGTCCTCGATGGGAAAGTCCACTCGGCGCCCGTGATTCGCGACCGAATTCCCAATGGGCAGGCCCAAATTACCGGGAACTTTTCCGCTCAGGATGCAAGTGATTTAGCGCTCGTTCTCCGCGCCGGCGCCTTGCCGGCGCCTGTGGTGATTGAAGAGGAACGGACCGTCGGGCCGAGCCTTGGGCGCGATTCGATTACGAAAGGAGTTCAGGCGGGTCTCTGGGGCGCGCTCTTTATCTTCGCCTTCATGCCGTTTTATTATCTTCTCGCGGGCTTCATCGCCGATTTGGCGCTTTTGGTTTACGGCCTGGTCACCTTCGGCGTCCTCGCCGCCTTTCACGCGTCTTTAACGTTGCCGGGTATTGCCGGCTTCATCCTGTCAATCGGGATGGCGGTCGACGCCAACATCCTGATTTTTGAGCGGATTCGAGAAGAGCTCGAGACGGGGAAAACCTCACGGGCGGCCATTTCGGCCGGTTATCACAAGGCCTTCTCTGCGATTCTTGATTCAAACGTCACCACCCTCGTTACCTCCCTCATCTTATTCATCTTTGGAACGGGGCCGGTGAAAGGGTTCGCCGTCACACTTTCAATCGGTATTCTTGCCAGCATGTTCTCCGCGATTTTGGTGACGCGGGTGATTTTTGATTTCCTCACGCGGAAAACCCCTGACCTGAAACTTCGAATGTTCCAGGTTTTCAAAAAGCCAAGTTTCAAATTTCTGAAGAACCGGTGCTGGGCTTATGGGTTTTCGGCGATTGTCCTCCTCCTCGGCGTGGGGACCCTGATTTACCGGGGCCGGCAAAATTACGGTGTGGAATTTGTCGGAGGAACGCTGGTGCAGGTGAAATTCAACCGAACGGCGAAGACCGAAGAGGTGCGCGGTGCCTTGGCGAAGGTGGGCATGGCGAAAGAACTCATCCAGCGATTTGGGGAGGAGGGGGCGAACGAATTTGTGGTGAAGACGAGCGAGCGGGAGACAAAGAAAATGGAGGAGGCGTTTGCGTCGCTTGCCGGCGAAACGGGCTATGAGATGGTTCGGGTCGATTCGATTGGCCCGGCCGTGAGCCGGGACCTCCAGAAAAAGGCGCTCTGGGCGGTTTTCTGGTCGTCGCTCGGGATTCTCATTTATCTGGGCTGGCGATTCGAATGGAAATTCGCGCTGGCCGCCGTAGTCGCCCTTTTCCACGACACGCTTTTTGCCTTTGGGGTTTACGCCTTTTCGGGGCGAGAGGTGAATCTGCCGACCATCGCCGCGATTCTGACGATTATGGGTTATTCGGTCAACGACACCATCGTCACATTTGACCGGGTGCGGGACAATCTCAAGATTTTCCGGAAAATGCCTTTTCAGGAAATTGTGGATCTCAGCATCAACCAAACGCTCTCACGGACCTTCCTGACCTCCTTCACGGTTCTTTTCGCCACCGCTGCGCTCTTTTTGTTTGGGGGGGCGGCGATTAATGACTTCGCCTTTATTCTTCTCGTGGGATTTGTTGTCGGAATTTACTCCACCATTTTTGTCGCCAATTCTCTCATCGTGGACTGGAAGGCCCATTAGGAAAAGATGGGTAGAAAAGGGGACAGGTCACCAGACCACGGGCATGAGGTGACCTGTCCCCTTTTCATCAAGACTCGATGATTCAGACGGTCTGGGCCCGTCGTGACACAGAGGGCCCCTCCCCTTCGGCGTCTTCCCTTCCCCAGGACCTTTCGCCTCTCTTCCTGACCCTGCTCGCCGAGCGAGGGGTTAAAAGCCCGGCGGAGATTGACGCCTTTCTTTACCCAAGCCGAATCCACCTCGTGAGCCCCTTTTTGATGAAAGGGGTGCGTGAGGCAGCCCGTCTCCTTGAAAAGGCCCGGAGCCAGGGCGAGCGAATTTTGGTTCACGGCGATTACGATGTCGACGGGGTGACGGGGGCGGCCATCCTCAGTCTGATGCTTGAGCGGTTGAAGATCCCTTATGAGACCTTTCTTCCGGACCGCCGGAAAGACGGCTATGGCGTGAGCCGGGAGGCGATTGAAAGGGCCAAGCGTCAGGGAATCGGACTTTTAATGACCGTTGATTGCGGCATCAGCGCGCGCGAAGAAATCGAGCGAGCCCGTCAAGTCGGAATCGAGTCGATTGTCCTCGACCATCACCAAATCCCTTCAGGCGGTCTCCCTCCGGCCGGGGCGATTCTCAATCCGCTTCAGGAGGGGTGTGCTTACCCCTTCAAGGAACTCTCAGCCGGCGGGCTGGCGTTCAAACTAGCGCAGGCGCTCTTGGGTGCCGAGGCGTTTGAATTTCTCGATCTCGCCTGCCTTTCGACCGTGGCCGATCTTGCGCCGCTTCGAGGAGAAAATCGAATCATCGCCAAAGAGGGGCTTTGTCTTCTCTCGGAGAGAAAACGAATTGGAATCCGGGCCTTGAGTGAGGCTGCCGGACTCCGCGCCCGGCAATTCAAGACGTCTCACGTCGGCTTTATGCTGGGGCCCCGCATCAACGCCTCGGGGAGAATGTCGAGCGCCCAGACCGCGCTTCGCCTTCTTTTGACGCCCAATGAACGAGAGGCAAGAAGCTTGGCCCAAATTCTTGAAGAGGAAAATCGCGAGCGGCAGCGGGAAGAGAGACGGGTGGTCAGCGAGGCGGTCGAACGGGTAGAGCGGACGGTCAATTTTGCGCGGGAGCGGGTCATCGTCGTGGCCCAAGAAGGGTGGCATGCCGGGGTCATCGGAATCGTCGCCTCAAGGCTTGTCGAACGTTACCATCGCCCGGCATTTGTGATTGCCCTGGACGGGAAAAAGGGAAAAGGGTCCGCCCGCTCAATTCGCGCGTTTCACCTTTTCCGGGCGCTCGAGGAAGCCCAGGAATTTCTCGGCGAGTTTGGGGGACACGAACAGGCCGCGGGATTTTCCGTGACGGCGGAGGAGATTCCACCGCTCCGGGAAAAACTCAACGAAGTGGCCTTTTCGAAATACCCGGCCGAGACTTTCTTGAAGGCGGTCGAAATTGACCTCGAAATTTCTTTGGCCGATTTGACTCCCCGTTTCCTCAAGGAACTGGAATTCCTCGAACCTCACGGGGTCGGGAATCCAAGGCCGGTTTTTCTGACGCGCAAGCTCTCCCTCAAGCAGGCGGCGCCGTCTGTCAAGCGGAATGGGACCCGCGCTCAATACTGGGTGGGCGATGGGAGAGTGACCTACGAGATGACGGTTTCCCAGCGGAGTCCGATTCCTTTTGATTTTGAATCCGGAGGAAGTTTTGATTTGGTCTACACCGTTCAGTTAAAATCGCTCAACGGTGACCAGAGAATTGTGCTCGAAGCAAAAGATGCGAAGCGGAGCGGAGTTTAGATTGCCTTGAGGACTTTTCCGGCGCTGAGGCAGCCGGTGCAGACCCGGATACGCCTGACGGAACCGTTTGGAAAGCGCGCCTTCACCCGCTGAAGGTTGGGGTAAAAACGCCTTTTTGTCACGCCCGTAATTTTCTTTCCCACGCCCCCTTCTTTTTTCGCCTTCCCCCGGCGGGCGATGGAACTTCCGTTGAGCGCTCCTTTTCCACAGACGGCACAGCGTCGCATAAGGCGCGAATTATACCCCTTTTCCTTGCATTTTAGTAGGGCCTATTATATATTCCGTTCATTCCCATTGGCGCTCGTCCAAAGAAGGTCCGAAATGCCACAGGAATCTAACCCTAAGCCAAAGCGAACGAAGAAGTTAAATCTTCGAAAGGCAGAGTTTGAATATTACGCCCCTTCGGCCCGTGCGGTCCACCTGGCCGGGACCTTTAACGATTGGAATATTGAGGAGTGTATTTTGAAACGAGATTCGGCCGGGAAGTGGAAAGTCACGCTTTCCCTCCCGCCTGGCCGATACGAATACCGCTATCTGGTCGACGGCGTCTGGGAGAATGACCAGCGGCCCGTGGAATGCGTTCCCAACGCCTTCGGCTCCTGGAACTGCGTCGTCACGGTCCAATAACCCCAATCGTTTTCGTGCACTCATAAAGAAATGCCGCAGCGTGGAATGAAAATTGTCTTTGCGACGCCGGAGATGGTTCCGTATGCAAAGACCGGGGGCCTCGCCGATGTCACGGGGACACTCCCCAAGGAAATCCAGGCGTTAGGCCACGAAGTCATCTGTTTTTTGCCGAAATACAAGAAAATCGAAGCGAGCCGCTGGCCGATTAAGACGGTGATTGACCGGATTCAGATCCCCATGGGGACCGAGGCCGAAACCGGACGAATTTTCGGTCTCGAAGAACCCACGGGCGTCAAGGTTTACTTCGTCGACCAGCCGGAATATTTCAGCCGGGATGAACTTTACGGGACCCCGTTGGGGGACTATCCGGACAACGACCGGCGTTTTATTTTTTTTGAACGGGGCGTCCTGGAGGCGCTCAAGGCGGTCCGATTTAAGCCCGACGTCATTCATTGCCACGATTGGCAGACAGGGCTCATCCCGGCTTATCTCAAGACGCTTTACAAGAAGGATTCGTTCTTTGCCAAAACGAAAACCATCTTCACCATCCACAACCTGGCCTACCAGGGAAATTTTCCGCCGGACTCGCTTCCGATGACCGGCTTTTCGTGGGAAGAGTTTCGGCTGGAGCGGCTCGAATTTTACGGCAAGGTGAGTTTTCTCAAAGGGGGACTTGTTTATGCAGATACCCTGACGACCGTGAGTCCCCGTTACGTGAAGGAGACCCAGACGAAGGAATACGGCTCGGGGATGGAAGGGGTCCTTCAGGCGCGCCGGGAGGATTATGCGGGGATTATCAATGGAATTGACCCGGGGGAGTGGGACCCGGAGAAGGACCCGGAGCTCCCCTCTCATTTCAGCGCGGGCGACTTGAAAGGGAAAGCGCTCAACAAGGCCAAGCTTCAGAAGGAAAATCAGTTCAAGGCCGCGGGCCGCATTCCTCTTTTTGGGATTGTGACACGCCTGGCCGACCAAAAGGGGTTCGACATTTTAGCGCCGGCGATTGAGGGTTTAATGAAGCGGGGGATTCAGCTCGTTCTTTTGGGAACGGGTGACGAGAAATATCATCAGCTCCTGAGCGAGCTGACCGGGAAATATAAAGGCCAGCTCGGCTGCCACCTTTTATTTGACCCGAAGATGGCGAAGCGGATTTATGCGGGCTCGGACGTTTTCCTGATGCCGTCGCGCTACGAACCGTGCGGACTCGGCCAGCTCATTTCATTCCGCTACGGCACGGTCCCGCTCGTGAGAGAAACCGGGGGGCTCGCCGACACGGTGCGAGATTTTGATTCGAAGACGGGAGAGGGAACGGGATTCGTTTTCAGAGAATACACCACGGGGGCGTTCCTGAAAGCGGTCGACCGGGCGGTCGAGGTATTTGAGAACCAGAAGATGTGGCTGAAGTTGGTCAAAAACGGGATGAAACAAGATTTCTCCTGGCGCCGCTCCGCCAAGGAATACGTGGAGCTTTACCAACGGACCGAACGAAAACCATAGCCGGTACCGGTTCTGGCGAACCGGTTCTCCCGGGGACAGTTTACAAATTTGTAAACTGTCCCCGGGAGAAC
>CAYJTI010000025.1:0-11735 GCA_964373135.1 uncultured bacterium
TGAAACGCCGCCTCCTCCCCCTCCTCGCCTTGATTCTTACCCTCGCCTCCCCCGCCTTGGCCCGTGAACCGATTCGAGTCGGAAGCAAACACTTCACCGAAAGTTACCTCCTGGCCGAACTCATCGCCCAGCTTCTCGAGTCCAAGGGGTTTCCCGTCATCCGCTTCCACGGCCTCGGGGGAACCATGGTCTGCTTTGAAGCGTTGAGAACGGGTCAAATTGACGTCTACCCGGAATACACCGGAACGATTGAAAAGGAAATCCTGAAGGAAAAAGGGCGGGTGCGAGAGCCGGCTTCGATTGAAAAACTCCGAGCCAGCGTGAGAGACGTTTTGAAACTCGACCTGCTCGATTCCTTCGGCTTCAATAATACCTATGCCTTGGCAGTGGCCGGCCCCAAAGGAGAAGCGCTCGGCCTTAAAACCGTCTCCGACCTCGCCCGCCATCCGGAACTGAAGGGCGGATTAAGCTATGAATTCCTAAAGCGCGAAGACGGGTGGGAGGCGCTTCGGGCCCATTACGGGCTCGCTCAACCCGTGGTTGGGCTCGAGCACGGACTCGCCTATGAGGCGCTCCTCCAAGGGAAAATTGATTTCACCGATGCCTACACGACCGACGCCAAGATCGAAAAATTGGGACTCAGAATTCTGGAGGATGACCGCCAATTTTTCCCCGCTTACCTCGCCGTCCCGTTCGCCCGTGAGAATTTCCCCCGGGAGGCGCGTCAAGTGCTTCGGGCCCTGGCGGGACGTCTTGACGAAGGGAAGATGATTCGTCTCAATGCGGAAGTGGAAACCGGCGGACGGACGTTCTGGGAGGCGGCAAGAAATTTTCTCATCGAAAGCGGGTTGATTCCGGCGGCTCAAGCGGCCCGGCCCGCCAAACGGCTGCTGATTGACTTGGCCCGAAGAACCGCCGAACACCTTTTCCTCACCCTCACGGCACTCCTGGCAGCGGTCTTCATCGCCGTCCCGACTGGAATCCTCGCCTACCGATTCTCAGGCGTTGCCCGCCTGACGATTCCCCTCGCCGGCCTCCTTCAAACCATTCCGAGCATTGCACTTCTCGCGTTAATGATTCCCCTTTTCGGAATCGGGAAATTGCCGGCCGTCGTCGCCCTTTTCATCTATAGCCTCCTCCCCATTGTGAGGAATACCCACGCCGGCCTTCATCAAATTGAGCCGATTTATGTCGAGACGGCGCAGGCCATGGGAATGACCGCAAGACAACGGCTCTGGTTTGTAGAACTTCCGCTCGCCTACCCGATTATTCTGGCCGGCATTAAAACCGCGGCCATCATCAACATCGGGACGGCCACGCTCGCCGCCTTCATCGGGGCCGGAGGCTTGGGCGAGCCGATTGTGACCGGCCTCGCCCTCAATAACCACGCGATGATTCTGGAAGGGGCGCTTCCCGCAGCGGCCCTTGCGCTTCTCACCGAATCCGCCTTCCCTCGGTACCGGTTCTCCAGGGGACAGTTTTAAATCACGAAACTGTCCCCCTCAGAACCGGTTCGGCAGAACCGGTACCTATGTTCTCCGCGCAAGCCAGAGGCCAAAGCCACGGTCCGGGCTCCGGTAAAAATCGACCACGCGAAAAGCCCCGCCCTTTTCGAGCAGCGCTTCCATCCCTTTGCGGCCATACTTAAAGGAAGGACTCATCCGGACGAGCTCGTTTTTCCGGAAGGAAATCCGCCGGCCGCCTGAGGAAATCTGAGTGGGGCGGGTGAATCGAAATGATTTGACCAAACGAAAGACCCCTGGGCGCCCCGCCCGCTCCATTTTAAAACGAAGCGCTCCGTCCCGTTCCGAGACCCCCAGCGAAAGAAGCGGGGCGAGCGCAAATTTTCGGTTGGCGGAATGGCTGTAACCCGCAAGCGTTTTTTTTCCGGCAAAAAGTTCGCCGTCGACGAGAAGGAAATCGCCCGGCCGGGTTAACTTCGCAAGTTGGACTAAAAACTTTTCAGCCCCGTCCCCCAGCGTATTTCCGAGCAGGCTCAGAATCCGAACCTCTTCCGAACCAGCGGGTGGAATCTCTCGGAGGTGTTTGGGATTGGTGAAATCGGCCTTGAATCCGACGGTCGGAATCCCCAATCGATGCGCTCCACCCACGGCGCGCTTAAGCAAAGGGAGACTGAAGTCGACCGGGAAATAACGAATTTCTTTGCGGCTCTTTTTGAGGGCTTGGAGAAAAGGTACCTCTTTCGCCCCCTGTCCTGAACCGAGACTAATCCATTGGACAAGGGGCGTTTTGAGGGCTCGGGCAAGCGAACGGGAAGTCCGCCGGGCGAGAGCAAGTGACCGGGCGTAGTTCCGATAGGCCTTCGAATCGCAGAGGCGAAGCCAGGCCTGGACGGAACGCGGGAACCAGTAAAAAAACTTTTCTTCGAGTCGTCTCGCGCGGAGGGAACGAAAAAAATCCCGAGCGGTTTCCCGCTCGCTCAGACAAACACGAATCCGCAACGAATCAAAAACTTAACCGACCGCGACCGGCGGGGCGGCTGCAGGTTCGGGCGCCGAAAGCGGGCTTCCCCCATGCTCCTGGCCTCCATGTTCCTTCACGGCCAGTCGGGTCCCGGCGTGTTCTTGTCCCGTGGCATCGGCTTCGGCGACTTCCGCGCCGCCATGTTCTTGTCCGCCATGCTCCTTCGCCGCTAACTCCGTTCCCCCATGCTCCTGTCCGCCCTGCTCTTTGCCCCCGTGCTCTTTCACGGCTTCAGGCTTCTTCGCGGCGGCATAAGCCAGAGGATGATAGGCGGCAAGGGTGAGCGCTAAGAGGAACAACCCTAACCCATAAATCTTGCTTCGCATTCCTGAACCTCCTTTTTAGGCTGTGAAAATGCCAACATGGTACCCCTCTCTCAGGTTTCATTCAAGTAGGGAAAAGGGGACAGGTCACCAAGAAGCTGGAATCCGGTGTCCCGTCCCTTTTTCCTTAACCGATTTCGTCGGAAAGCTCATTGACGTCTCCCGGGGTCCAGGGGAAATGAGTTTTCAATTTCTCTCCAATCCGCTGAATCCCCACCTCCAAGCCCTCGACAAATCGCCCTTGAGCAAAGGCGGTCTCCATGAGATGGACCACGTCTCTCCAAAAATCGAGTCCGACTTTCTCGTGGATTCCCCGGTCGCCCAGAACGGAAAACTGGTGGCTAAAGAGCGAAAGGTAAACCAGAACGCCATTACGTTCGCGGGTCTTTGTCATCCCGAGTCTTTCGAAGATCTTCTTCGCCCGCTCAAGCGTCTCCCCTTTTGTCCTGCGTTCGAGGTAAACTCGAATCTCCCCGGAGCTCTTTCCCTCCGCCTCCCGAATCGCCCGGACGATTCGCCCCTTTTCCTCCTCGGTGAAAAATTGATGCAGCAATAATTTTCGCTCTACCATCCGCCGCTCGCTCCTCCTCCCCCAAAGCTTCCGCCCCCGCCTGAAAAACCTCCGCCTCCCCAGCCGCCGAATCCTCCCGAGCTCGCACGGAACCCATCCTTTGTGACGACGACCGCTCGCCCGCCGTGGCGGCCCAAAAGGTAAGCGACCAAAAGCGGAGCCATGCCGAGGAAAAAGGCCATTAGGACAACCGCCCCGGCTGAGAAGGAGAGGGCCATTACGAAAATGACGATTCCAAATCCAAAGAGGCACCAGAGGAGGAAAAGAGAAAGGCTGAGGCCAAGGATGACGCTTGAGAGCAGGAGAATTCCGACCAGCTTTACTTCATCCCCGTCCCCCGACGAGGCTTCGGCGCGGTATTCTCCTCTCGTGGCCGCAAGGATGGCCGTCACCCCCTGGCGGACTCCTTCGTCAAACTGCCCCGCCCGAAATCGGGGCACGATTTCATTTTCGATAATCAGTTTCGCCGTCGCGTCGGGAAGCGTGCCCTCCAGGCCGTAACCGACTTCGATGCGAACTTTCCGGTCATTTTTAAAGACGGCGAGAATCACGCCGTTGTCCCTTCCCTCCTGCCCGATTTTCCACTTCTCGGCGAGGAGAATCGAAAAATCTTCCAGATTCTCCCCTTCGAGGCTCGGAAAGGTCACGACAACCACTTGGTTCGTCGTCTCGGTCTCAAACTGCTCAAGGGTTTTCTCTAAATCCGCTTCGGCTGAAGGAGAAACCATTTTGGCATAATCCGACACATAACCTTCGGGGCGCTCGGGGACGTCAAGCGCAAAAAGGAAACTGGGAAAGGAAGCCGTAAGGAACAGCAAGAACAGGACAGGCAGGATTCTAGTACGCTCTTTCTCAAATTCGTCACCGGTTTTGACCCCCTCACCCTCCCCTCTCCCCCTTCCGGGGGAGAGGGTTACAGTGAGGGGAAAACCAGAGATGAATTTAAGAGGTGCTGGACGAGATGTCATTCTAAGGAGTCTCAGCTTGCCGGCTTCACGAGCAACGGGGCTGACGAAGTAATGTGAGGTGCCTAAAACTTTACCCCGGGAACAACGCGCGCCCCTTCGTCCGCTGCAAAGTAGGACTTGTGCTCGAATCCCGTCAGCCGGGCAATCAGATTATTGGGAAAGATGCGAAGCCGGGTGTTGAATTCGCGCGCCACTTCGTTGAAGCGCCGCCGTTCGACCGCAATTCGATTTTCCGACCCCTCGAGTTGGCTCTGGAGGGCAAGAAAGCTCTGGTCGGCTTTTAGATTCGGGTATTGCTCCACGACCACAAGGAGCCGGCTTAAAGTAGAAGTGAGGCCCTGCTGCGCCTGTTCAAACTGAGTCAGCGCCTCGGGGTCGTTGAACGCCTTCGAGGCGAGCGTCATCTGGCTAATCTTGGAGCGGGCTTCAATCACGGCGTCTAAGGTCTCCCTTTCATGGGCGGCATAACCTTTGACCGTCTCGACCAAATTCGGAATGAGGTCGAGCCGGCGCTGGTAAACATTTTCCACCTGCGCCCAAGCCTCGGAGACCGTCTCTTCGCCAGCAACCAGGGAATTGTAGACCCCTCCAAAGACGAGCGCGAAAATGGCAATGACGCCGCCAATGACGGCCAAAGTGACTAAGAAACTTCGATTCATTGTCCCCTCCTTCGAAAGTTGGTTACGGTACGCCCCATTCTAAGACAAGTCCCCCACCGCTTCAAGCTACCTGCCCCGTGGTGACAGTCACGAATGGCGCTTCCTTAAGCAGAGAATCTCCCTCTCCCCAGAGGGGAGAGGGCGGGGGTGAGTGGGAAAGTCATGCCTGCTTTGGCCCTCACCGTAACCCTCTCCCTAGAAGGGAGAGGGAAAAATGACCTTAAAGCAGTGTCATTCGTGACAGTCACCATTTTTCACCATTTTTGGTGACTGTCACCATTTTCACCATTTTCCATGGCGATTTGCAAAAACCAAGAGCATATGCTAACATTCTGGTACAAAACATAGCAAAAAGGGGGTGCCAAAAAGTGAGCTTCTTCGACGAACTTTCGGCAATTTTTACGCTGACGTCCTTTTCTGAGCTCTTTTCCCCGAAGGAAGAGACGCCCCGTTCTTCGCAGCAAATCTTGCAAGCCAGCTAAGCCGCGCGCAGCTCGAGCTTCCTCCGGCAAGGTCGCATCCTACTCCCCCATAATCTGTAACACCACTTCTCGGCTCCGGGGACGATTATCGAAATCAATCAGCACCACCTGCTGCCACGTCCCCAGCGTCAGGCGCCCCTCAACGATTGGAATCGTGAGCGACGGTTTCAGCAATGAGGCACGGACGTGTGAGAAACCATTCCCGTCGTGCCAAGCCTCTTCGTGATGATAATCCTTGTCCTTGGGCGCCAGCCGCTCAAAAAGTTCATCGAGGTCTTTCACAAGGCCCGGTTCATACTCGACGGTTGTGAGACCCGCCGTTGACCCCGCAACAAAAAGCGTCGCCTGCCCCTCCCGAACCCCGCTTTCCGAGACCTTCGCTTCGGCGTCACGCGTCAGGTCGTGCGTGTCGTTAAAACCTTTCGTCTTCAACCGGATTTTGTAATTTTTAATTTTCATTCAGCCTCCGGAAAAGGGGACCGGCAGCTTAAAAAGGTGCCTGTCCCCAAAAGGTGCCTGTCCCCTTTTCCTATTCCCAGCGTGATTTCCGCACCACAAGAAGCTTTGGCTCAGTCATCTCTTCCATGGCATAACGAATCCCTTCGCGCCCAAAGCCCGAATCTTTTGTTCCGCCGTAAGGCATGGGGTCAACCCGGTAAGTCGAATAATCATTAATCATGACGCCGCCGGCTTCAAGTTTATCAAACGCCTCCAGCGTGTGGTCGAGTGAATTCGTAAAAACGCCGTATTGGAGGCCGTAACGGGAGTCATTCGCAATCGCAATCGCCTCGTCAAAGCTTCTCACCGGCTCGGCCAGCGCCACCGGGCCGAACGCCTCCTCACAACTAATGGAGAGTTCATGGCGGACATTAGCTAAGACTGTCGGCTCGATAAAATTTCCGGCTCTCCGCCGTCCGCCCGTTAAAATTTGGGCGCCCTTGGCCTTAGCTTCTTTAATCCACGCCTCCACTCGATTCGCGGTCTCTTCATTAATGAGAGGGCCTACGATGACTTTGGGGTCGGTTGGGTTCCCCATCTTGACTTCCTTTCGGACGGCCTCGAGAAAATGTTGAACGAAGCGCCGGTAAACTTTCCCATGAATTAAAATCCGCTGGACGGAGATGCAGCTTTGTCCCGCATAAGCGAAAGCGCCCCGTGCAATACGGCTGGCAGCCGGTTTCAAATCCGCATCTTCGTCCACAATCACGGCGGCATTGCCGCCGAGCTCCAGCGCAATTTTTTTCTTGCCGCAATCTTCTTTGAGCTTCCAGCCGACGGCAGCGCTTCCCGTAAATGAAATCATTTTAATCCGTTCGTCCCAGACCGCCCGCTGAATCTCTTCTCCCGAGCAAGGAATGACATTCAAAACTCCCTTGGGGAGCCCGGCTTCTTCGCAGATCTTTGCCAGTCGAAGTGAGGAAAGGGGCGTCTTTGTCGCCGGCTTCAACACGATGGTGTTTCCACAAGCGAGGGCCGGTGCCACCTTGTGGGCCGCAAGATTCAACGGAAAGTTAAACGGGGTAATCGCAAGGATGGGTCCGACTGGGAATCGTCGATAAAGTCCAAATCGCCCTTTCGAATCACTCTGGAGGTCGAGCCCAAGGAGCTCTCCCCCAAACCGCCGGGCCTCTTCGGCCGCCGTCTGAAACGTGTGAAGCGAGCGCGAGACCTCGCCCCGGGCGAGCGAAATCGGTTTCCCCGCTTCCTTCATAATCGTTAGGGCGAATTCGTCGGCGTGCCGCTCGATGCCGCTTCGAATTCTCTCGAGAAGTTCGGAGCGCTCAAAACTGGCCCGTCGACGGAAATCGAAAAACGCCTTTTGAGCCGCTGAAACCGCCTGCTCAATCTGGGACGCTCCCGGCCGGGCGACCCGAGTGATTAATTTTCCGCTGTAGGGGTTCCGAACGTCAAACGCCTCGCCTGGGGTAACCCACTTCCCGTCAATAAAAATCGGGTGAGGAGTAAGTTTGGAAGCGCTCAAGGAAATTTTAATCTTTGGGATGAGAGGCGTCGGGTTGGGGAGAGTGGGCGGGGCTGGAGGCTGGAGGTGCTGGCTTGCTCTCCTTTTCTTTCTTTGCCGGGGTTTCCTTCTTCGCGGCTTCCTGATAACTTTTCGAACGGTAATCCGTCTGATAAAACCCGCTCCCCTTGAAAATCACGCCCGCTCCGGCGCTAATCAGCCGCCTCACCTTGTGGCCGCATTCCGGGCAGGCACGAACGGGTTCCTCTTTGATGGACTGAAACCGCTCGAACGCGCGGCCGCATGAATCGCAAACATATTCGTAGGTTGGCATCGGTGAACGCACCTCCAAAAGGACGCTCATTATAGAAATTCTAGGCCTTGGTCTCAAGTCCGGCTTGTGCCATAATTTCAGGCCGTATGAGGAAGGCTTACCTCCTTCTCACCGGCGCCTCGGCAATCCTTTTCCTCCTCGGCTTTCCTCCCTTCCCTCGGACAGGAACCTCGTGGGCCGCTTTCATTCCACTTTTTCTTCTGACGGTGCAGGCCCGCACGAAGGCGGGGCCTCTCGCCCTTTCTACGTTTTGCGCGGGTCTTGTCTATTACGGAATCCTCTTTTATTGGCTCGTTTACTATGAAACCTGGCTCTATGTTCTCATCCTCCTGATTGCGGCGCCGGCCTTTCCGATTTATTTCCTGACGTTTCGCTGGCTCACCTCCAAAATCGAAACGGCCTTTGCGAGAAGTCTCACCGCTTCTTTCCTCTGGGTCGCTCTTTATCAGGTCTATCGACTGACGCCGATTGGCTCGGTCAGCTTCGAAGCTCCCTTTTACGGCTCCCTTGGCGCTTACCAAATCGCTTCCGTCTCGGGCTTCATCGGCTTCGCCGGCCTGCAAATGGGCCTGAACGCCGCACTCGCGCTCGGGCTCGTCAAAAAAAATTGGCGCGCCTTCGGAAGCGCTCTCACCTTTTTGATTTTGGTCTCGGCCGTCATCCTCTGGGGAAAGAACCGGCTTCGCCCCAGCCCGGAGGCCCCCGAGGTGAAGGTGATACTCCTTCAGCACAACCTCCCTTTCGACATGGAGTGGAGAGAAGAGAATCCAGATATCATTCAGTCGCGATATGAAGCGTTGGCCGAGGAGGCCCGTCGGCGGAATTCGCAGCTGATTGTCTTCCCGCTCTACACCTTTCCGGACAAGCTCCTAACGGACTTGGAAGGTTTCCTTTCTCGTCTCGCCCTCCGAGGTCACTCTCATCTTCTTTTGGCGACGCACCTGCCAACGGTCCCTGGAGAGGGGGCTTTTTCTGACTTCCTTTTGGAAATTGGGGAGGCGGGATTCGTCAACACGGCCTTTCTTTACTCGCCCGAGGGGGAAAAAATGGCCGCCTATGAAGCGATTCAAGCCCGGCCGTTTCAGGACCTCCTCGAAGAGGCCCTCCAACTCAGGGCCCCCGAATACGAACTCCTCCCCTCCCCGTTTGGAAAGCTCGGTGTCCTCCTCTGCTATGAAAATGTCACTCCAGAGGTGGCACGAAAAGCGGTGGAAAAGGGGGCAGAGATTCTTTTCGCCCTTTCTAACACCGGTGAATTTTCGACCACTCACTTGCCCCATTATCACCTCATCCAGGACCAACTGCGTGCGATTGAAACCCACCGCTGGCTCGTCCGGGTGACTCCCAATGGGCCCTCGGCTGTCATGGACCCCCAGGGGCGGATTCTTCAAAAAAGCCGGGTCAATGAGGAGGAAATTATCGAGGGGGCAGTCGGTCGAAGCGGCGAAACTACCCCTTTCCAAAAATTTCCCTGGGCGCTCGCGATGGTTTCTTGGATTTGCGTTGGCGTCGTCGGAATTCTGAATCTCCGACGAAAGGTCAGTCTCTAATCCCCCGGTACCGGTTCTGCCAGAACCGGTACCACAGAACCGGTACTACTTCGTCAGGAGGCTTTTGAGTTCCTTGAGGAAATGATTGATATCCTTAAACTGGCGGTAGACCGAGGCAAAGCGGACATAGGCGACTTGGTCGAGCTGGGCTAACTTTTCCATAATAAACTCGCCAATCACGGAGGAGGGAACTTCTCGCTCATACTTCTCATCGAGCATCTTTTCAAGGTCTTCAATAATCTTGTCCTGCGCCTCCCGCGAAATCGGCCGTTTCTCGCACGCCTTCTGAATCCCGGCTAAGACCTTATTCCGGTCGTAGGTCTCCCGCCGCTGGTCCTTTTTAATCACAAGGAGAGGAACTTCTTCCACTCGTTCGTAGGTGGTGAAGCGGCGGCCGCAGGCGAGGCACTCGCGCCGGCGGCGGATGGTTGTTTCCTCACTCGCACCCCTCGAATCGACGACCTTGTCATCCGTTTTCTTGCAGTAAGGACAGCGCATTGTTTTCTCTCGTTACTTCTCCTCTCCCCCTCGGGGGGAGAGGATTAAGGTAAGGGGGTAACTTGTCAGTCGTTTCCCCTCACCCTAGCCCTCTCCCCAAAGGGGAGAGGGAAAATTTTTAGAGGGCGCTAACGATCTAATAGTTCCACGTAGAGTGGGAATTTCTTTGTCAGCGCTTCGACTTTTTTCCGAACCGCCGCAAGCCGGCTTTCATCGGCGGGGGTGGAGAGCGCGGCGTCAATCAATTCGGCAATCAGCCTCATCTCGGGTTCTTTCATGCCTCGGGTCGTCACGGCGGGCGTCCCCAAGCGGATGCCGGAGGGTTTGAAGGCCGAGCCCTTGTCAAAGGGAATCATATTCTTGTTCACCGTAATCTTGACCCGGTCCAAAACCTCCGAGCATTCTTTTCCATTCAATCCTTTGACCGAAACGTCGACCAGCATTAAATGGGTATCGGTTCCGCCGGAGACAATCCGGTATCCCCCCTCGGCCATTGCTCCGGCCAGCGCCTTCGCATTCGCCACAATCTGACGGGCGTAGACTTTGAATCCGTCGGTCATCGCCTCTTTCAGGGCCACGGCCTTCGCCGCAATGATGTGCATCAAAGGCCCTCCCTGAATCCCGGGGAAAACGGTTTGGTCAATCGCCTTCGCGTATTTTTCTTTACAAAGGATGAGTCCCGCCCGAGGACCGCGAAGCGTCTTGTGAGTCGTGGTCGTCACCACATCGGAATAAGGCACCGGATTGGGATGGACGCCGCCCGCCACAAGCCCGGCAAAGTGCGCCATATCCACCATTAAAAACGCTCCGACTTTATCCGCAATTTTCCGGGCGCGCCCGAAATCAATCGTCCGGGGATAAGCCGAGCCCCCGAGGAGAATCATTTTGGGCTGGTGCTCAACCGCCAGCCGCTCGAGGTCGTCATAGTCAATTTGCTCCGTCTTGGGGCTGACCCCGTAAGGAATAATCTGGTAATACCTCCCGGAAAAATTGAGCTTGTGGCCGTGCGAAAGATGCCCGCCGTGGGCCAAGTCCATCGCAAGAATCTTCGCCCCCATTTCAAGGAACGCCATATAGACCGCGATATTGGCCGAGGTGCCGGAATGGGGCTGGGCATTCACATGCTCGGCCCCAAAAAGTTTTTTCGCCCGCTCAATCGCAAGGCTTTCGGCAATGTCGACATTCTCACAGCCGCCATACCAACGCTTGGCCGGATACCCCTCGGCATATTTATTGGTGAGGACCGAGCCGGCTGCCTCGAGGACGGCGAGGGAGGTGAAATTCTCGCTCGCGATGAGTTCGAGATTCTCATTCTGCCGGCGAATCTCTTTCTGAATCGCGTCGTAAATTTCCGGGTCGGCCTCGCGAAGGGACTTTGCTTTAGTTTCCTTTTTCATAGTGCGCGATTTTACGAAGGCGCCGGGCATGTCTTCCTCCCTCAAACGGGGTCTTGAGCCAGGCCGCGATAATTTTCTCAGCCTGAGCGGGCCGGACAAAGCCGGCGCCCAAGACGAGCATATTCGCATCGTTATGGGCCCGGGAAAGCTTGGCCTGCCGACTGTTTTGGACGAGCGCCGCCCGGACCCCCTTCACCTTATTCGCCGCAATCGCACTCCCGATTCCCGTGTAGCAGATGCCAATCGCCTCGTCCGCTTTCCCGTCACGAATGGCGCGGGCCGCCTTCAGAACAAAATCAGGGTAGTCGCACGATTCCTCCGAATGCGTGCCGCAGTCTACGACGCAAATACGCTTCCGCTTCAGGAACCGAACGACCGCTTCCTTCAGCTTGAAGCCCCGGTGGTCACTCGCGACCGCTAGTACCCTGTTCGATAAATTCGTACCCTGTTTTGGCCCCCTCACCCTTAACCCTCTCCCCCAGAGGGGGAGAGGGGAGGGTGAGGGGGTT
>CAYJTI010000026.1:0-1075 GCA_964373135.1 uncultured bacterium
AACGACTCAAATTTATACCCATGTCTCCCGGGACCACCTGAAGTCGGTCCACGCCCGCTTTCACCCCCGCCCGTGACTGGTAAGCCGTTTGACAGATTCCGGGTCGGTTCCCCCCTCACCCTTTACCCTCCCCCCCAAAGGGGGAGAGGGGAGGATGAGGAGGTTGAAACGAAACACGAATTCATCAAAGGGCGCATTAGATTCTTATCGCTGCTGTTTTGGCTTCTTTTTTTTCTGACGCTTCCGCCCGGAGGAGAAGGAAGGGCCGGGGGCGGAGAAGAAAACCTTGCGCTTTCGGAAGGCGAAAAAATGCATCTGGCCAGAGAAACTGACCTCAAAAATCGGGTGCAAGAGGTCGAGCGGCAGGTGGCGTGGCTGGGAGAGGAAATTCGTTTTCTGAAGGAGCAAACCAGAAATCTCGACCGCCGCGTCGACGACCTCCGGAATCGTCACGTTTGAAAAAGCAGATAGGTAGGTCACTTAAGGGTGACCTACGGCTGAAATGGAATGCACACGCTGCTGGCAGAGTTCATTTGACAGCCCTCCTGAAGGTCGATATACTACGCCTGTTCAGCCGCCCTGCTAGCCTTCCTAACCGATTGTAACGCAAGAAGTTGTAAGGAAAATGGAAGGCGGAGTGTTTTTCGATGGCCTGGTTAGGTTTGTGGGGCGCCCCGTAACGCCTCACGGCCGCGCGGGGCTGCCTTGTGATGAGCGAAGCGAATTTTACGAGGCGCTATCGTCTAGCCTGGTCTAGGACGCCAGATTCTCACTCTGGTAACACGGGTTCAAATCCCGTTAGCGCTAGCTGGCAGTCATTGCGCAATGACCGGAGGCTCACATGATAGAGCGATACACGCGGCCCGAGATGGGCCGAATCTGGACGGAAGAGAACAAGGTCCGCAAGTGGCTCGAGGTCGAGCTGGCCGCCCTTGAAGCACTTGCCCGCTACCGCTCTATCCCGAAAGACATCCCTCGAAAAGTTCGCAGCAAGGCCAACCCCAATCTCAAACGAATCAAGGCGATTGAGCGCACGGTCCAGTTCGCCAGGCGTCTGGGCAAGACCGTGATTGTG
>CAYJTI010000026.1:1085-3613 GCA_964373135.1 uncultured bacterium
TCCAGCATGATGTCATTGCCTTCCTCACCAATCTCGCCGAAACGGTCGGCCCGGCCGGCCGATACGTCCATTTTGGACTCACCTCCTCCGACATTTTAGACACGGGCCTCGCCCTCCAACTGAAAGAGGCCTCCGAAATTTTAATCGAAGACCTCCAGCTTCTCATTGCCGCGCTCCGCGCCAAGGCGAGAGCTCACCGCGAGACGCTTATCGCCGGACGAACCCACGGGGTTTACGCCGAGCCGACGACCTTCGGCCTGAAGATGGCCCTTTTCTACGCGGAGTTTAAGCGAAACCTGGAACGCCTGAAACGGGCCGCTGATAATGTCTCCTTCGGAAAAATTTCAGGCGCGGTCGGGACTTACGCCAATGTTGACCCCAAGGTTGAACGAGAGGTCTGCCGACGGCTCGGACTCCAGCCGGCCCCGATTTCCACGCAGATTCTCCAGCGCGACCGCCACGCCGAATATTTGGCCACGCTCGCCATTGTGGGCGGCTCCCTTGAGAAGCTCGCAACCGAGATTCGAAATCTCCAGAAGACCGAGACCCGGGAGGTGGAGGAATATTTTGGAGAAGGACAGAAAGGGTCGTCGGCCATGCCCCATAAAAGGAATCCCATTACCTGTGAGCGGATTGCGGGGCTCTCACGAATCCTTCGAGGGAACGCTGTCGCAGCGATGGAAAATATCGCCCTCTGGCATGAGCGCGACATCACCCACTCCTCGGTGGAGCGGGTGATTTTTCCGGACAGCACGATTCTGCTTGACTACATGCTGGCGACGATGATTGGAGTCATCAAAAAACTCGTGGTCTACCCCGAAAAGATGCGGGCCAATCTCGAAAGCAGCCGGGGCATGGTTTTCTCGCAGGGGCTTCTTCTGAAATTGATTGAGAAGGGACTCACGAGGGAAAAGGCTTACCAACTGGTTCAAGACGCTTCCAAGAAAGTTTGGGAAGACAACCGGACCGGCCTCAAAAACGCGGTGTTGGAAGATACCCGAATCCGCCGGGCGCTCAGTGAAAAGGAAATCGACGCTGTCTTTGACTATCGTTACCACACGAAAAACGTGGGCCGAATTTTTAAACGGCTGGGGATTTGAGGATGCCGACACACACCGAAAGAGTTGAGACGGTTTGGGAAACGAAACTCCCGCTCCCTTTGGTGGGGCGCGGGAAGGTGCGGGACATCTACGCCCTGGGAGAAGACCGGCTCTTCATCGTGGCGACGGACCGGTTAAGTGCCTTTGACGTCGTTTTGCCTGACCCCATTCCTCACAAAGGCCAGGTCCTCACGCAAATTTCTGTGTTCTGGTTTAATTTTTTGAGCTCGGTCGTTCCGAATCATTTCATCACGGCCAAGATCGAGGAGATGGGATTGCCGCGCGAGGTGAAAAAGAAATTTGGAAATCTTTTGGAAGGGCGGACGATGCTGGTGAAGCGCGCCAAGCCGCTTCCGGTCGAATGTGTCGTTCGGGGTTATCTCACAGGTTCGGGCTGGAAGGATTATCTCAAGACCGGTGCCACCTCGGGACACAAACTTCCCGCCGGCCTTCGCCAGTGCGAGAAACTTCCGAAGCCCCTTTTCACGCCGGCCACAAAGGCGGTCGTGGGGCACGATGAGAATATTGATTTCAGAGAAACGGTAAAACGAATCGGGGAGGACGTGGCGAAAAAGGTGGAAGCGTTAACCCTTGCACTTTATGCGAAGGGAAGGGATTACGCCGAGAGCCGGGGAATTTTGATTGCCGACACGAAATTTGAATTCGGTTTGAGGGGGGATGAATTGATTCTCATCGATGAAGTCTTGACGCCGGACAGTTCCCGCTTCTGGCCGAAGGAAGGTTACGAGCCGGGCCACGACCAGCCGAGTTTTGACAAGCAGATTGTAAGGAATTATCTCGAAACCCTTGACTGGGACAAAAGGCCGCCCGGGCCCAAGCTGCCGCCTGAGGTGATTGAAAAAACAAGCCGGGCGTATCGGGAGATTTATGTGCGTTTGGTCGGAAAAGAGCTTTAGATGTTTAAAGCGAAAATTAGCGTCACGTTGAAGGATTCGGTGCTGGACCCCCAGGGGAAGACCATTTTGTCCGCCCTCCATTCGCTGGGGTTTCGGCAGGCGAAGGACGTTCGAGCCGGAAAATATTTGGAAGTTTTGATTGACGCCGAAGACCGGCTGGAGGCGGAGAAACAGGTGCGTCAATGCTGCGAGAAGCTTCTCGTCAATCCGGTAATTGAAAAATATTCGTTTGGCGTGGAGGAAAATTCCCGATGAAAGCAGCCGTGGTTCGTTTCCCAGGCTCGAATTGCGATGAGGATTGCTCCTATGTGCTCGGCGAAGTAGCCGGAGCCGACGTCCAATATTTCTGGCACAAGGAGAGAAACCTTCCGAAAGTGGACCTTGTGGTTCTGCCGGGAGGCTTTAGTTACGGCGATTACCTCCGGACCGGGGCCATTGCCCGGTTTTCGCCGGCGATGGAAGAGGTGGCGAAGCACGCACGTCAGGGCCGGCCCGTGATTGGAATTTGCAA
>CAYJTI010000026.1:3623-11503 GCA_964373135.1 uncultured bacterium
GTTCCAGATTCTTCTCGAGGCCGGGCTTCTTCCAGGCGCCATGCTGAGGAATCGTTCGCTTTCCTTTGTCTGCAAACACGTTTATTTGAGGACCGAAACCCGGGACAGTCCCTTTACGAAAAAGCTCGACAAAGGGGAGCTCCTTCAGCTCCCGGTGGCGCACGGGGAAGGGAACTATTTTTGCGACGAACAAACGCTCGAGCGTCTCGAGGGGGAAGGCCGGATTGCCTTTCGTTACTCCTCCGAGACCGGGGAACTGGGCGATGCATTTAATCCGAATGGCTCCGTTGCCCACATCGCCGGAATCCTCAATGAAAAACGAAACATCCTTGGAATGATGCCCCACCCCGAGCGGGCGAGCGAGGCGATTCTGGGGAGCGAAGATGGGCAAAAGATATGGGAAAGTTTGATGTCGTGACGCCTGAAGTCATTCAGGAACACGGGCTGAGCGAGGAAGAATACGGGAGGATTTGTAAAATCCTCGGGCGGGAGCCCAATTTCACCGAGCTCGGGATTTTCAGTGTCATGTGGTCCGAGCATTGTTCGTACAAAAATTCGAAGCGGATTCTCAAGCTCCTTCCGACCGAGGGCGAGGGAGTCCTCGTGAAGGCGGGCGAGGAGAATGCGGGCGCGATTGATCTGGGCGACGGACTTGCGATTGTCTTCAAGATTGAAAGTCACAATCACCCCTCCGCCGTGGAGCCCTTTCAGGGAGCGGCCACGGGTGTCGGAGGAATTCTCCGTGACATTTTCACGATGGGAGCGAGGCCAGTGCTTCTCATGGATTCGCTTCGATTGGGTCCACTCGAATCGCCGGAGAGTCTCCGACACTTTAAGGGGGTGGTCGCCGGCATCGCCCATTATGGAAATTGTGTCGGCGTCCCCACGGTCGGCGGCGAAGTCACCTTTGACGAAGCCTACGAAGGGAACCCCTTGGTGAACGTGCTCTCGCTTGGGATTGTCCGTAAAAACGAAATGGCCAAGGCCAAGGCGACCGGGACGGGGAATAAAGTTTACTATGTCGGCTCGGCCACAGGGCGCGACGGCTTAGGCGGGGCAAGTTTTGCGTCGAGAGAATTGACGGAAGAGAGCGGAGAGGACCGGCCGGCGGTGCAAGTCGGCGACCCGTTTATGGAGAAGCTTCTCTTGGAGGCCTGCCTTGAGCTTACGAAAACGGACGCCCTCGTTGGAATGCAGGATATGGGCGCGGCCGGCCTTACCTGTTCCACCTGTGAGACCGCAGCCCGAGGAAATTCAGGAATCTCGATTGACGTGGCGAAAGTCCCCCGCCGGGAAACAGGAATGATTCCTTATGAGGTCATGCTTTCTGAGTCTCAGGAGCGGATGCTTGTCATTGTGAAAAAGGGAAGAGAAAAATCGGTGGAGGAGATTTTTGAGAAGTGGGACCTTCACGCGGTCCCGGTTGGGGAAGTTGAAGAAGGAAGTCTCATGAAGGTTTTTGACGAGGGGAAACTTGTTGCTGAGATTCCGGCCAAGGCGCTGGCTGACGAGGCCCCGGTTTATGTCCGGCGGGAAGAGCGCCCTGCGTGGCAGGATGAAGTTCAGGAACTCGATTTAAAAAAAATCCCACTCCCCGAAAATTTCACCGAAGTCCTCAAGCGGCTCCTCGATTCCCCTTCGATGGCCTCCAAGGAATGGGTCTGGCGGCAATATGACCATATGGTGAGGACCGACACGGTCTTCCTTCCGGGTCACGATGCGGCGCTCCTTCGCGTGAAGGGGACGAGAAAGGGGATTGCGATTTCAACCGACTGTAACGCGCTTTATTGTTACCTTGACCCCTACGAAGGGGGAAAGATTGCCGTGGCTGAGGCGGCCCGCAATGTGGCCGTGACTGGCGCAAAACCGGTGGGACTCACGAACTGTCTTAATTTTGGCAATCCGATGAAGCCTGAGATTTTCTGGCAATTTCATCAATGCGTTCAGGGAATGGCCGACGCCGCCCGGTGCTTCCGCACTCCCGTGACCGGCGGAAACGTCAGTTTCTACAACGAGAGTCCTCGGGGAGCAATTTATCCGACGCCTGTCATTGGAATGGTTGGCGTCTTAGCGGATATCGGAAATCGGATTCCCTCTTTCTTCGAGCGGGAGGGAGATTTGATTTTTCTTTTGGGAGAGACGGCGAATGAGCTCGGGGGCACGGCATACCTGGCTTTGATTCACGGCGTGAAGAAAGGCTTGCCGCCGCGATGCAATCTGGAAAGTGAAGCTCGGCTTCACCCCTTTTTCGAGGAGGCGGCCCGGAGGCGGCTCTTGAGCTCGGCTCACGATCTTTCCGAAGGGGGATTGGCCGTAGCGCTGGCGGAGTCGGGATTTGGCGGGAAGCGGCTTGGCGCCCGCATTTCTAATCTGGAGCTTTTGGGCGCCGGCCTTCGTCCGGACGCGCTCCTTTTTGGAGAGACCCAGTCGCGGGTCCTGGTGAGTGCCGAGCCGAAGCAGAAAGAATCTGTCATCCGGTTGGCCCATGAGCATCAGATTCCGATTTATCAAATCGGAAGGGTGGAGGGAGACCGGCTCCTTCTGGGAGACCTGGTAGAATTAAAGATGGAAGAGGCCTATTCAATCTGGCAGAACGCCCTCCCACGGCGGATTCGGTAGTATCCGTCATGGGGAGCCACGTGAAGCCAACGTATTCCCTCTCCCTTTGGGAGAGGGATAGGTCAGGGGTAAAAGCCAGGGACTTTACCCCCTCACCTTAATCCTCTCCCCCTAGAGGGGGAGAGAAGAGGAGAGATTAGAGTCATCATCTCTGATTTACCCTCTCCCTCTGGGAGAGGGTTAGGGTGAGGGGAGAGGGAAGGAACGCGGTGGGACTCCCCGCGAGGACAGAAAGGTGGATTGAGGTGAAACATGTCTGACGAAGTGAAGCATCACTGCGGCGTTTTTGGAATTTACGGCCACCCGAGGGCGGCCGAAATTACCTACCTCGGCCTCTTTGCCCTCCAGCACCGGGGTGAGGAATCGGCCGGCATCGCGACCTCCGACGGGAAGGAGCTCCGAGTTTACAAAAATCTGGGGCTCGTCGGGGAAATTTTCAATGAAGAGGTCCTCAAGAAACTCCCCGGCCGCGCGGCGATTGGACACGTCCGTTACTCAACGACCGGCTCGACGACCCTGACGAACGCTCAACCGATTAAGGTCGACTACTCGCGTGGCCAAGTCGCCGTCGCCCACAATGGCAACCTCGTGAATGCCAAATATCTTCGTGACGAACTCGAGGCCTACGGCTCTATTTTCACGGGGACCACGGATTCCGAAATCATCGTCCATTTGATGGCGAAGCCGAGCTACAAGACCCGGGAAGAGAGTGTCCTTGAGACGGCAAAGCGGATTGAAGGGGCGTTTACCTTGACCCTGCTCACGCGGGACGAGCTCGTCGGCGTCCGCGACCCTTACGGGTTCCGCCCGCTCTGCCTTGGGAAACTGGACGGGGCGTGGGTCTTGGCGAGCGAAAATTGTGCGCTCGATTTGATTGAGGCGGAGTTTGTCCGGGAAATTGAGCCGGGCGAAGTCATCTTCATTGACGAACGGGGCCCCCGCAGTTTTCATCCTTTCAAGGAGGAGACGCGCCGGGCGTTTTGCGCGTTTGAACACGTCTATTTCGCCCGGCCCGATTCGAAAATCTTTGGAGAAAATGTGGCCAAGGTGCGGGAACGGCTCGGTCATTTCTTGGCCCAGGAGCAGCCGGCCGATGCCGACATCGTGGTGCCGGTCCCTGACTCGGGAAGCTACGCGGCGCTTGGTTATTCCAATGAATCCGGAATCCCGCTCGCCCACGGTTTCACCCGAAATCATTACATCGGACGGACCTTCATCAATCCGACGCAGTCGGTCCGGACGCTCAAGGTGAAAATCAAACTGAATCCGATTCGGGAGGTGGTGGAGGGAAAACGGGTGGTGGTGATTGACGACTCCATCGTGCGGGGCAACACCTCCCGCTCCCGGGTGAAACTCCTTCGGCGGGCCGGCGCCAAAGAAGTCCACATGCGCATCAGCTGCCCGCCGCATGTTTCAGGCTGTTATTACGGCATTGACTTTCCTTCGAAAACAGAACTTCTCGCCTCGACCCATACGATGGAAGAAATTAAGAAATTCTTGGATGTCGATTCGATTGGCTATCTCAGCCGGGAGGGGCTTCTCCGGGCCGTTTCGGGCGGCCGAGAGAGTTTGAAGAACGATTTTTGCACCGCCTGCTGGACCGGGGAGTATCCGACCCCTCTCTTTGACGAAGTCGACAAATTCAAATTAGAAAGGAAGTGTTAGCCTGTCCCCCAAAAGGAGCCTGTCCCGTTTTAGGGACAGGCTCCTTTTGGGGGACAGGCATGAGGAATGAGGCACTGGACCTACGAACGAGCCGGCGTCCCGCAGCTGAAGGGGGACCCCGTTTACAACCGGAAAATTGCGGCGCTCGTGAACCGCTCTCGGATTCCCGGCGTCTGGGGAAAACCGGGCGGATTTTCCTCTCTCTTTGACCTTCGCAAAACCGGGCTTCGGGACCCCCTTCTTGTTTCCACGACCGACGGCGTCGGCACCAAGCTCGAACTCGCTCGCCTGCTTAAAAGACACGATACGATTGGAATTGACCTCGTAGCGATGTGCGTGAATGACCTTGTCACGACCGGTGCCCGGCCCCTTTTTTTTCTCGACTATTTTGCGACGGGAAAGTTTGACCGGCGAGTGACGGCCGAGGTGCTCAAAGGAATTGTTGTGGGATGCCGGGAAGCGGGCTGTGCGCTTGTGGGGGGAGAGACCGCGGTGATGCCCGGTTTCTACGGGAATTCGAAGTATGACCTGGCCGGTTTTGCCGTGGGGGTCGTGGAGCGGAAGAAAGTCATCGACGGTCGAGCCATTCGGCCGGGCGACCGTCTGCTTGGGCTCGCTTCGTCAGGTTTTCATTCCAATGGGTTTTCTCTGCTTCGAAAAATATTCTCCCAGAAAGAACTCAAAGGGCCGCTCGGGAGCAAGTTATTGACCCCGACACGGATTTACGTGCGGCCGGTTTTGGCCGTGGCGAAAAAAATCCCCGTCCGGGGAATCGTGAATATCACGGGCGGCGGATTTTATGACAACCTCCCCCGGGTTCTCGCGAAGGGGCTCGGTGCCCAGATCGATTTGGGGAGCTGGCCCGAGCCGAAGCTCTTTCACGAGGTGAAGCTTCGTGGTAGCATAACGGACTTCGAAATGTCCCGGACCTTCAATCGGGGAATCGGAATGGTTTTGATTCTCGAGAAAAAAGGGGTGAGAGACGCCCGGGCGGTTCTTTCACGCCACCAATTGCCAAGCTGGGAAATCGGGGAAGTGATTCGGGGAAAGGGGGTGACGGTCGAATGAAAGTGCTTCTCGTCGGTTCCGGAGGCCGTGAACACGTGCTCGCCTGGAAGCTTCGCGGGAGTCCATTTCTCGCCAAACTTTATGCGGCACCGGGCAATGCGGGCATGACCGAGCTGGCGGAGTGTGTCCCAATAGCCGCCGAGGATATCGAGGGAATGGTCCGATTTGCCCGGGAAAAGGAAATTGATTTGACCGTGGTCGGCCCGGAGGCGCCCCTTGTGGCCGGAATGGTGGACCGGTTTCAGAAGGAGGGGCGCAAAATTTTCGGCCCCTCAAAGGCGGCGGCCGAGATTGAAGGAAGCAAAATTTTTGCGAAGGGATTAATGGTCCGGGCCGGCGTCCCGACGGCCGATTACAAAATTTTCGACCGGGCCGCTGAGGCCAAGCATTACCTGATTGAATCCGAACCCCCCTTTGTCATTAAGGCCGACGGCCTGGCAGCCGGAAAAGGGGTGGTCCTCTCCGATTCGTGCGAGGCAGCCGTTGAAATTGTCACGCAATTTATGGAAAAGGAAACTCTGGGTGAGGCGGGACGGCGTGTCCTGATTGAAGAGCGGCTCGAAGGAGAAGAGCTTTCCATTCTGGTGTTGACCGACGGTGAGAATTTGATTCCGCTCTCAAGCGCCCAGGACCATAAGCGTGTTTTTGACCGGGACCGGGGGCCCAACACGGGCGGAATGGGCGCTTACTCTCCCTCTCCCTTTCTTTCCGAGGCAGATTTTCACAAAGTCTTTGACCAGACAATTCGGCCGACGCTTCAAACCTTGGCCCGAGAGGGGAAACCCTACCGAGGAGTTTTGTATGCGGGGCTCATGCTCACGAAAAACGGTCCTTACGTTCTCGAATACAACTGCCGCTTCGGCGACCCCGAGACTCAGGCGATTCTTCCCCGGCTCAAGTCCGACCTTCTCCCGCTCTTCCTTGAAGTGGCGGAAGGAAGACTCCCGGCAGCCCGCTTGGAATGGGACGACCGCTATGCCCTCAACGTCGTCATAGCCTCCGGCGGTTACCCCGGCCGCTACGAAAAGGGATTTGTCATTTCGGGGCTTGAGAAATTCAGCGGCAAAGACGACCCATTTATCTTTCATGCGGGAACCGCCCGGAATGAAAAGGGAGAAGTTGTCACCACAGGCGGCCGGGTCCTTTCGGTGACGGCCCTCGGGGAGACCTTGAAGGCCGCGCAGGAGAAGGCTTATCAGGCGGTTTATCAAATCCGATTTGAAGGGGCCCATTTCCGGAAGGATATTGGAAGGCGGGCGCTCGAGAGCGTCCGTTCGTGAAAATGTGTTATGACAGTGGTAGGTCACACTTAAGTGTGACCTACCAAGTGTGATTACAATTTTCGAGGCGATTTCCCCCTCACCCTTTACCCTCTCCCCCTTTGGGGGAGAGGGGAGCGTGAGGGGGCTGAAACCGGATACGAATTCTAATCTTCCGAATGACGATGAGAAATAGGAGTCAGTCGCAATGAAAAACCCAAAAGTAGCCATTTTGATGGGAAGCGATTCCGATATGGATGTGATGAACGAAGGAGCCGGACTCCTCAAGGAGTTCGGCGTCCCTTACGAGATAAAAGTGCTTTCGGCCCACCGGAGCCCGGAAGATGTCAGCCGTTTTGTGAAGCAGGCGAAGCCCCGGGGGATTCAAGTTTTAATCTGCGGGGCGGGCGGGGCCGCCCATTTGGCCGGCGCCGTGGCGGCCCAGACGACCCTGCCGGTGATTGGGGTGCCGATTAATTCCTCGGCGTTAGGCGGCCTCGATGCCCTTCTCGCGACGGTCCAGATGCCCTCGGGGACCCCCGTGGCCACGGTCGCCATTGGAAAGGCCGGGTCGAAAAACGCGGCCCTTCTCGCCTGTCAGATGCTGGCGCTTCGGGACCGCTCCCTCCAGAAAAAACTGGAAGCGTTTAAGAAGAAATTGGCCGAAGGCATCCGCAGGAAAAACCAGCAGCTCGAAAAACTCGGGTGAGCTGCTAATGCGTCGTTTCCTAAATTCGTACCAGGTTCCTGCCCCCTCACCCTCCCCTCTCCCCCTTTGGGGGAGAGGGTTAAGGGTGAGGGGGAAACCCGCCACGAACTTAGGAGGCGTTGTACTCATTCCTTGAAACCGACCGTCATTCGGTTTAATCCCAAGGACCCGGACCTCAAGGCCATTCGGGAGGTCGCCCAGTATGCCCGGGTGGGACAAATCATCGCCTTTCCCACGGAAACCGTTTATGGCATCGGCGTTCCCGCCTCCAAGGAGCAGGCGCTCGAGAAACTTTACCAGATTAAAGGACGCGACCGGGCGAAGCCGATGGCCTACCACATCGGCGACTGGGAACAGCTTGCGTTTCTCAATATCAAGCGGAACCCTTCATTCCGATATCTGACGAAGCGATTTTGGCCGGGCCCCCTGACGCTCGTGGTGGAAACCGAGCGGGGAGAGAAAATCGGCATCCGTTATCCGAAAAGTCTCCCGGCCTGCACGCTCATCGTCTCCTCCGGCGAGCCTTTTATTGCCACAAGCGCCAACCGGTCGGGTGAACC